>JBAYOX010000087.1:0-7095 GCA_041678025.1 Aminobacteriaceae bacterium | reverse complement strand
TGCAGGTGCTTTGATCCATGGATAAGGCCCATCACGTGGGTATGGCCGATATGGTGGTTGTATCAGCCCCGGAGATGCTGATGACTCTCGGGCTGGGTTCGTGTATAGGTCTTGTTCTCTACGACCAGACTGCCAAGGTGGCCGGCATGGCGCATATCATGCTGCCGGACAGTAGGGGGGCAAGTCCCAAGGCCCTGGAGAAGCCGGGGAAATTCGCAGACACGGCCGTGCCGACGCTTCTGGACGCGGTCTGCGCAAAGGGTGCCCTGCGATCACGACTAAAGGCCAAGTTTGCGGGCGGGTCTCAGATGTTCGCCCTGCCCGGTGCGGAGACCGACTTTCTGGCAGTGGGAAGCCGTAACGCCAAGGAAACCGAGGTTCTGCTGAAAAAATTGGGCATTTCGATCGTGAACTCCGACGTAGGAGGAAACAAGGGGCGCACGGTCGAGTTCTCCACGGTGACGTGGATGTTGACTGTGAAGATCCTTGGGAAGGGGAAGATAGAAATTTGACAGATGAGACGAAGGGAGATGATCGCATGGATCCGGAGCTGGAGACCATCGACGGAGTTGTCACGGAAGATTCCGCTCCAGCGTCTGAAGAGACGCAGGAGGCGGCGGGACTCATTGTCGACAAGACAAGTTCCGTTATCGACGCATTGCCGAACGATACGGTGGATGAGCTGTGCTCTCTGTTCGGATGCACCCGAGAGGCGCTTGAGATCCTCCTCTCGTCCACATCCGCCGATCCCAGGCATATACTCTCCCTCGTCAGCGCTCTTTCACCCTCCTATGTCGCGATAAAACTGCGCTTCGAGACGCGTAAGAAGGGTGAGGTCGGCGGCGCGGCGTGCGTCGTAGCCGAAGGAAGGTCGGGGGAGCTCGTCGACACCACGATGTGGGTCAGCGGCAGAGAGCTGCCCGCCTCATTCAGCATCCACTCCGACTGGGAGGCGGTCCGGAACGGCATCCAGAAGATGGGGAGCAATCCGGACAGGGCCCTTTTTCCCAAGGTACTTCAGCTTCTCAAGGAGGTTTTCTCCCCCACGGCGGTCAATAGCCTGTTTTCAACTCCACCTAAGAAGGAGGATGTGATCTCGGCCCTTGAGAAGGCCTTTCTGATGGTCTATCACAGCGAGATCACCTTTGAGCTCGCCGTCGAGACGTTCAACAAGGCAAGGCTCGAGACAGGTGGGCTTGGAGATGTGGGCAGCCCCGCGCCGTCGGACTCGGAACCAGAAGTGCCGCTTAATGCGACGATGGCCAAGGTGCAGATAAACTGCAAGCCGATGCTTGACCCGGTAAGAGGCAGGCCGGTCTCGGAGATAGTGCCGGGGGAGTATATCTACGTTGAGGTGCAGAAGACCGGCGCTCTGTCAAGCGTCATTGAAAAGATACTTTCCAGGGCGGGGGAGCACCCTGCGTTCCAGGTCACATCGGTGGAAAGATTGCCTAGCGGACAGTTTCTGATAAAGCTCTCCATAAGCAAGGGGATAGACGGGTTGGCAAGGGTGAGCGCCGACCTTCGACTGAAGACCGTGCCTCTCTTCTCGATGAAGGGGGCGGGAGGGGAGTTCTCGGCCATCACGAAGAGGATGCTTCCGGGATTTGTCTTCGCGGCAGCTTTGGCATTATTGCTCTACCTCCTGCACCGAAGCTAGGGGGCGGCGGTATTGGCCCTGAAGACCTCCGACGCCGCACTTTGGGACGATTATTTTGCCTCCGGTGACGAGGAGAGCAAAGAGAGGATAGTTAAACGCTACCTTCCTCTTGTCAAATATGTAGCGGCCAGGATGGCCGTTTCGCCGCCATCGGGGCTCGATTACGAGGATCTGCTGAGTTTCGGAGTATTCGGTCTGCTTGACGCAATCGACCGTTTTGACGTGTCGAAGGGTTTCTCGTTTCAGACATTTGCCGTGCCGCGGATTCGTGGTGCGATACTTGACGAGCTTCGAAAGTACGACTGGATCTCAAGATCCGGAAGGGAGAAGCTGCAGAGGCTGGGCAGGGCCATGGAGGTAGTGCTTCAGGAGAAGGGAGTCCTGACCGACAGCGCGGTCATAGAGGCCATGGGCACGGACGAGAGGGATTACCGCGAGGCCCTTGAGCTCTCCAGCCGGAGCTATATTGTCTCGCTGGACGAGGTCCTTCTGCTTGAGGAGGGCGAGGTGAGCCGTGAGGCTATCATCCCGGACGAGGGGGCGACGGCGGGGGATATCCTCGAGGAGGAGGACGAGGCGGCCAGGGTTGCCGCAGCTCTTAATGCCCTCCCCGAGAGGGAGATGCAGGTGGTTTCTCTGTACTACTACGAGGGGCTTACCCTGAAGGAGATAGGCAGGATCCTCGGGGTGACGGAATCCAGGGTTTCGCAGATCCATGGGAAAGCGCTGGCATCTCTCAGAGCACTCCTGAACAGGCGAGAATAGGGGCCTCTCGCGGACGCCGTTCACCAGGGGCAGGGTGTGGCGCGGGTTTCACCACAGCTTATTTTACTCCGGGGAGGGGAGACTCATGGCAGTCGACAGATTCCAACTGGAGGTACGCGAGGACGGATTATTTATAAGGGCTATGGAAGACGCCGAGTTTTCCCTGACCAAGGTTACCGGTTTCCTGAAGTCGAACAAGGTCGAGAAGTACGACTCTCTAGTGGTGGAGGAGTACGTCAAGAAGCGGAGCCAGGACCCGGTTAAGATAGCTGAAAGAGATCCGTCCATGGAGAGATCTGCGCAGTTCGAGGTCAAGACGAGCTCCGACGGGCTGACCGCCGAGTTGCGGATAGAACCTCCCTTCGCGGACCTGCCCTGGCCGACGGTTGATCAGGTGGTGCTGTTCCTCGCCGAGAATGGAATAGTCGAAGGAGTTGACTCGGGTGTCATCGCCTCCATGATCGCCGAGAGGAGCGGGAGGGTATGGGTGCCGGTGGCAAACGGCAGAGCTCCGACGGACGGCGAGGATGCCCAGATTGAGTATATGGTCGAAGCAGGCCAGATCAAGCCCAAAGAGGAAGACGAGTTCGGAAGGGTTGATCTGAAGGATTTGGGCGCGGTGACGATCATTATGAAAGGCCAGCTCCTGGCGGTAAAGAAACCTGCCACCGAGGGGGAGACCGGTATCAATGTAAGGGGAGAGCCTCTGAAGGGAAAGATGGGCAAGGACCGTTCGCTCCCTATGGGAGCGGGTACCCGGATAAGCGAGGATGGTCTCTCTCTATATGCGGATATAGACGGCAATCTCAGTCAAAAGGGGAATAAGATAAACGTTGTTCCGGTGTTCCAGGTCGACGGGGATGTTAACTACAGCACCGGCAACATCAACTTCATCGGGGTCGTGATAGTGAACGGGGCGGTGCGCGAGGGGTTCGAGATAACCACCACCGGCAATATCGAGATCCACGGAGTGGTCGAAGGGGCGCACCTGTACAGCAGTGGCAATATAATTATCAGCGGCGGAGTGCGGGGAATGAACAAGGCGCTCCTTGAGGCGGACGGCGATGTGGTCGTTGGATTTGTCGACCAGGCCAAGATCCGAAGCGGAAAGGATATCTCAGTGACCAACGCCGTCCTTCACAGCGACCTAGCCGCACGAGAGAAGATAACCGTTCTGGGCGGCTCCAAAGCGCAGATCGCGGGAGGAAAGATCCAGGCCGGTCTGGAGGTTATTTGCCTAACCCTTGGAAGCGAGATGGGCACGAAGACCGAGGTGGTGGTCGGAGTGTTGCCGGAGATCACCGAGAGGAAGAAGCAGATTCTGTCCATGCTCGCGGATACAGAGGATAAGGCGGCAAAGGTGGAGGCTAACCTAGGCTTCCTGAAAAAAGCCGAGGAGGCTGAACAGCTCGACGAAAACAAGAGAGCGCTGATGATAAGCTTGACCAAGGCGAAGTTCCAGATGCAGAGCCAGTTGCTTACAGCCCGCGAGGAGCTGAAAGTCATAGAGGAGCAGATGGAGAGCAGCAAAAACAGAGGGTGCGTACGGGTGAAGGGAGTCTGTCACCCGGGAGTCTCGGTATCGATACGCGGGATGACTTATATCGTGAGGGAGAAGCAGCTTTTCTGCTCGTTTGTCTTCGAGGACGGGGAGATAAAGGTCAGAGCCTACGATAACTGATAATCATCGGCATCAGTGCGGAGAGGAGTGGTAGCCTATGGTTACGCCGGTTAATTTGCAGTTGGCGCACTGGAATTTGGAGCATACAGCGCAGCAGCATACGCGCGACCCGGCCGCCGCGTCCACGCAGGCAGGGCAGCAGGGTGAGGTGCTGTCCGCAGCGGAGCACAGGGATCTGTCAGTGCAGCAGGGCGACTCCTCCTCGGCGGAGGAGCAGATCACCAGAAAAAAGCGGCGCGAGGAGCAGGAGAAGAAGGACGGGCGGCGCAGAAAACGCGGCGCGAAAAAAGCGGTCGAAACGGGGCTGGAAGAGCAGAGAGCTGAACCCTCGCTCGTAGACACGGGCAAGTTCGATCTTTACGCCTGAGCGGAGAGGGGATAAAGTTGTCTTCTCAATACGGAGGAAAAAACCTGGGTTACGTGCTGGTCGACGGTTCGGATGGGGTTTTTCGCGGTGCCGTCCTTATAACGGACTTCCGCGGTATTCCGGCTGACTTTCGCTACACCGACCCGATCAGGCCCTCCCGCCTGGAGAAAATACTATACGGCGGGGCGCTTGATGTCTATCTGAAGGAGGAGCTGATCCTCGAAAACATCGTCGGAGCTGTTGAGGTGCAGCCCGTCCTCTGGATATGCAGGGATGCCGATCTTCTGGAATCTCTTTCCCGTCTGGGAAAGGGCAAGGCGGTATTGCTGGCACCCACCAGCAGGCCTCCGATGGACGCTGTTGGCGACACCGAAAAGCAGAACGACCCCGGGTCATATCTTGTGCAGGCCGACCCGATGAGCGCCCCTATGCGCATCGCTCTGCCGATGAACAGGTCCAAGGAAGAGGAGGCCAAGGCGGTAGCGGCCGTCCTGGTCGAGGCGGCGTCTACCATGGACCTGCTGGAGCCCTTCTCACGCATGTCCAAGGCTCTGGCGGTACTGGGCGAGGAGCAGAGTGGCGGCTGAGGATATCCGCACCTTCCTCGCCAGGATATTTCTTGGCAAGGCCAAGGTGCGCTCGTTGCGCCCCGAGGAGAGAAAGGTAGAGCTCCAGTCACTCACTCGCGAGCTCCTGGTGCGCCCCTTGAGAAAGCCCGAGCGCGTGCTGGGTTCGACCCTGTTAGGAGCGGGGATGAGCGCGAAGTCCAAGGGGTTCAGGCTTCCTCACGATGCCTTCGGCAGCGTGACTGGCAGCATCAGGTCCGCGCCGGTCACGTTGAAGAGACAGCTAAGGGTTCGGGGGCAGAGGATATTGCGATTTGAGAAGGCAAGTACGCGGCGGGTTAAGGGCTTCTCCGTTAAAAGCAGGCGAGGGGTGGCAAAAGTAGCAGCCCTGCCTTTAGAGATCGGAAACCGCCTGCAGTGGTACGCTGGACGGGCGGACCTTTCCGGCGCTGGCGAGGCCCCTCTGGCGCTTTATTATCCCGTGCTGGAGGATGGTCTGATTAAAAGCGTTCTAAACAGGGACAAAGGAACTCTGATAGTCTGGTATAATCCTCAAAAAGCGTGGAGAGCAAAGGGCCTTTTGATGGTCAGAAGCTTCTCGGCCAATGGGGGGCTTGAGTGGAGATGGATTGACGCGTAGGCGCGTCGGAAGACGATCTGCGGAGGTGGTTCTCGCCCGAATAACAACGATGTACCCTGTTGCGGCACAGTAGCCGCATTCGTTTCACCAAACAATCGTGGAGGGTAGACAACTGCATGGCGGATGAAAAATTAACCGTAATCGCTCCCCTTACGCCGGGAGAGATGGTCGTCTGTGTCGTAGAGCAGATAATGCCGTACGGCGCGTTTGTTCGGATCAAAAGCGGCCAGAGAGCGATGATTCATATCTCTGAGCTGTCCCAGGGCTTTGTAAAAAAAGTTGAGGACGTCCTGGCGCTTGGTCAAGAGTTGCAGGCGCGAGTGCTGAAGATCGACGAGAAGGGTCGGATAGATCTTTCTCTAAAGAGGCCCGATGCACCCCGTCCCGCCCAGTCGGGTTATGCGCCCAGAGGCTCGGCGTCAGCGCCGTCCTCCGAGGATAATCTCGACAACTTCGAGAAGAAGCTCTCGAACTATCTGAAGACGAGCGAGGCAAAGATAGCGGACCTCAACAGCAAGAGAAACAACAGGGCACCTAAGAAAAGGGGCAAACCTTCGAGGTGAGGGTGAAAAAGAAACAGTTCTCCCGGGGGCGCAATCGCCCCCTTGTTTTTTCGCAGGCTCTGTCCCTCTTGGACCTTGCCACACTCTCCGGATGGATGAAAAGCCGCGCCTTCGACCCGTCGGTTGCCTCGGGAGTGGCAGTGCGCTGCTCCAGAGGGCTCCCGGCCGTGATAAGCTGTCGCCCGAGGCGAGGGAACAGGCCGTTCCCTACTACCTTCTGGCTGACATGCCCCTGGCTGGTCTACCTGTGCGGCAGGCTTGAGTCTGAGGGCGCCGTCGAGGTTCTGGAGCGCGAGGCGAGGAGCGATCCGTCTCCATGGATCAGCTACCATCTGCGGGCGGCGCGACTGCGCATACTCTCCATCCCCCCTGTCCAGAGGCGATTTCTGAGCAGGTTCAGGAAGGGCGAGTGGGGCTCCCTGGCCCGCGGGGGCGTCGGTGGAATACGATACCAGAGGGGCGGGGGGGTAAAATGTCTCCATCTTCAGGTGGCCGCATGGCTCGCCGCTGGTTTCCACCCGGCCGGGGAGCTTCTTGACCGGATGGTCCGTCCGCTTGAGTGCGAGTCGCCTTCCAGGTGGGGCTGCCCTTTATACTGCAAAAAGGAGAGATTATCATGTGGAAGGGGCGTTTTTCCGGGGCAACGGCTTCGGTAGTGCGCGACTTCAGCCAGTCGCTCGACCTCGACTGGGGGTTTGCGCCGTGGGACATAGAGGGGAGCATCGCCCACGCCAGGATGCTTGGGAGGATCGGTGTGCTGGACGCCGACGAGGCCGGACGCATAGTCGAGGGGCTCGTGCGCATCAGGGAGGAGATAGCAAGAGGTGCCTTAGTCCCCGACCCGGAGCTGGAG
>JBAYOX010000086.1:0-7098 GCA_041678025.1 Aminobacteriaceae bacterium | reverse complement strand
GAGAGGTGGCGGATGAGAAGGGTGTGTCCCTCTCCGACATCTCGGAGATCGTTTTCGAGAGGCCCAAGCGCGATGAGCAGGGAGACCTCTCGACCAACTGCGCTATGAAGCTGTGCAAGCTATTTCGCGAGAGGCCCCTTGAGCTGGCGGAGAAGATCGCCTCCCATATTCCGGCCGGAGGGTATCTTGAAAGGGTCGAGACCGCCCCTCCGGGTTTCATCAACTTCTTCCTCTCGAACAAGTGGCTTGAGGACGCCATGCTTGAGATCTTCCGCGAGGGGGAGAGGTACGGCACCTCGGACATGGGAGGGGGCCGGAGGGTGCAGATCGAATTCGTCAGCGCCAACCCTACGGGACCCCTGCACATCGGACACGGCAGAGGGGCGGCAGTCGGGGACATAATAGCCTCCATTCTATCCTTTACAGGCTGGAGGGTGGAGCGGGAGTACTATATCAACGATGCCGGGCTTCAGATGGATCTCCTTGGTGCCTCTGTTCAGTCGCGCTACTTCGAACTGTCCGGAGCGCCCGAACGAGCCCCATTCCCCGAGGATGGCTACAAGGGTGAGTACATCTACGACATCGCTCGCGCGGCCATAGACAGAGAGGGGCGCTCCCGCATCTCCATGCCCACAGAGGAGAGCCTCCCTTTCTTCAAGGTCTTCGCGGCCGATTCAATTTTGGAGACGATAAAAAAAGACTTGGCGGATTTCAGGGTGAAATTCGACGTCTGGTTCTCCGAGAAGAGCCTGTACGAGCGCGACCTTGTCCCTCAGGCGATGCAGGCCCTTAAGGACAGGGGGTACGCCTTCGAGAACGAGGGGGCTCTGTGGTTCAAGTCCAGCGATGCCGATGATGACAAGGACCGTGTGCTGATAAGGACCAACGGAGTCCCTACATACTTCGCCTCGGATATCGCCTACCACAAGCAGAAGTTCGATCGTGGGTTCGACAAGGTCATTGACGTATGGGGGGCCGACCATCACGGCTATGTGCCCAGGATGAAGGCCGGCGTAGAGGCACTGGGAAGGCGTCCTGAAGACCTTCAGGTGCTCCTTATCCAGTTCGTGAACTTGCTACGAGGAGGAGAGCAGGTCGCCATGTCCACCAGGTCGGGGCAGTTCGTCACCCTGAGGGACGTCATCGACGAGGTCGGAGTGGACGCCACGCGCTTCTTCTTTGTCATGCGACGCAGCGACTCTCACCTGGATTTCGATCTTGAGCTGGCCAAGCAGTCGTCCAACGATAACCCGGTCTACTATGTGCAGTACGCGCACGCCCGCGTTTGCAGCGTCATGCGGGAGGCTGAGTCGAGGGACATACCGGCTCCGGGCGTTGAGGAGCTCAACATGGACGCGTTCTCTCTTGACGAGGAGAAGCGCCTTCTTGCCAGGCTCGCCGCCTACCCGGGCGAAGTGGAAAAGGCCTCTCGCGAGCTGGCTCCTCACATGCTCACCAACTACGCTCTCGACCTCGCGGGCGATTTTCACTCCTTCTACAACGCCTGCCGAATCCTGGGCTCGGAGGACCGGGTGATGAAGAGTCGCATTCTTCTCGTGCGCGCGTCCGGCATGGTGCTCGCCTCGGCCCTGTCGCTTCTCGGGGTGTCGGCGCCGGAGAGGATGTAGTCACTTGCTGCGCCTGCGATGGATTATTCTGGCCGCGGTCCTGAGCCTGTTCGCTGCCATCATGGGCACGTCCTACTACACAGAGATGAGAAAGATAACTCGTCTCACCGCGCTTGTTGACGAGAGGATGGCCGTGCTTGTGTCCATGAGCCGCACTGTTCAGGAGCTTCAGGAGAAGATCGCCTTCTTCGGGACTTCGGAGGGGCTGGCTCATCTGGCCAGGGAGAAGTACAACCTCTCGTTTCCCGGGGAGATGATCTTCAAGATCGAAAGAAAACAGGAATCCTTGCCATAAAAGCGCCTGTAATGTATAATCGCGACCGGCGGTTTTCCCTGCCCCTCTCGAGGAGGGGCCATAGTCCGTAGGGAGGAGGTGTGTGAGTATGCGGCCGTACGAGATGCTTGTGCTGATAAGCGCTGAACTGGAGGATCCCAAGGAAGAGATCGAGAAGATCGAAGAGGTCGTTCTCGGTCTTGAGGGGGAGATAGTCAAGACCGATGTCTGGGGTAAGAAGAGACTGGCCTACCCCATTGACAAGAAGACCGAGGGCTTTTACGCTCTGACCACGTTCAAGCTGAGACCTAATCAGCTTGCCGAGCTTAGTCGTATCCTGGGTCTGCGTCCGAATATCTATCGTCAGATGGTCATACGTCTGGACGAGAAGTAGGAGGGGACGGCATGGCTAGAGGTTACAACAAGGTCATGATAATGGGCAATCTTGCCCGCGATCCGGAGGTGCGCTACACTGCCAGTAAGCAGGCCGTGGCGAACTTCTCGGTGGCGGTGAACAAGACCTGGAAGGACAAGAACGGAGAGTACCAGGAGAGCGTTGATTTCATACCGGTGGTTGTGTGGGGAACCATGGCCGAGAACTGCGAGCGCTATCTGAAAAAGGGAAGCCAGGCCTTCGTGGAGGGCAGGCTTCAGGTTCGCAGCTACGAGGCGAAAGACGGCTCCGGGAAGAGATACGCCACAGAAGTGGTGGCGTCGGACGTGATATTCCTCGGCTCGAAGAAGCAGGATGATTCCCATGGTGGCTTCGAGGACGAGGGCTTCGGCGGAAGCGTTAGGAAGGACCGGCGCTTCAGCGGCACGGACGACGACTTCCCGATGGACATCTCATCCGTTCATGACGAAGAAGAGGATGTGGACATCCCCTTCTGAGGCTTTTTAAGGAGGGCAGGACACAATGGTTGTCAGCGATACAAGGGGCGAGGGCAGAGTCGGTGCCGGCCCCAGAGGGCCGCGTAAAGGCGGCAAGCGTCGCCCGAAGGTATGTTTTTTCTGCGTCGACAAGGTTGAGCGCGTAGACTATAAGGACATCGAGAAGCTCCGTAAATACATCAGCGAGCGCGGAAAGATCATGCCCCGCCGCGTTACCGGGAACTGTGCGAAGCATCAGCGCCAGCTGACGGAGGCGATAAAGCGGGCTCGGTACATGGCCCTTCTTCCTTTCACCCTGGAGTAGGGCGCCAATCCGATCATTCTTCTCAGGGGGAGGAGCCATGCTTCTCCCCCTGAACTTTTAGATGGAACTGTGCGTATGGAAAGGAGGGAACAGATGTGACTTCCACGCGAAGTCTGGTGGAATCAGCCCTTTTGGCCGGTCTGGCCGTGGTTCTTTTCATGGCGGCGCATTTTCTCCCCATAGTTGGCGCCGCCTTCTCCCTTCTCGCGCCCGCCCCTCTGGTTGTCCTTGGCCTTAGGCATGACCTTCGGAAGGCTACCCTGGGTCTCGGAGTATCCACTCTTCTTGTGGCCGCGTTTCTGGGACCGGTCTCCTCTCTCTTCTTCCTGCTGGGCTTCGGAGTACTTGGAGTTGGCCTAGGCTTCCTGGCGAGGAGGTTTACCAAGGGAGTCGAAATACTGATGTACGGCATCCTGGTCTCGCTTGCGAGCAAGCTTGTCCTGATGGTGGTCGCCGGGAAGATCACGGGAATCAATCCGTTTCAGCTCGAAGGTGCGGAGATGCAGCAGATGGTCGACAAGATCTTCCAGTTCTACGAGACCACCGGCATGAGCGGAGAGTCCCTCTCCGCCGTGAAAGAGCAGTTCGCCGAGTCGATACGCCTGCTCCCGGTCATCTTTCCCGCCATCCTTTCCATGGCGGCTGCGCTTGACTGTTATCTGAGCTATGTGATCAGCTCCTTCGTCCTGAAAAGGGCCGGAGGCAGCCCGTTGCCTGCACTTCCCCCCTTCTCGCGCTGGCGTTTTCCGAAGAGCGTCTTCAGTGCCTTCGTCGTCTCCATACTGCTTACATTCATCGGATCGACAGGAGGGAAGTGGGAGTTCGCTCTTAAGGCGGGTGTGAACTTGCGCCTTCTGGTCAACTTCCTCTTCCTGTTTCAGGGGCTCTCCTACGTCTGGTACATCCTGACCAGTAAGCTGTCCGGGCCATTCGGGCGTTTTCTTCGAACGATTGTTATAATGTTGACTGTGATGATCCCTCTTCTGTCCAACATCGCGGTCATGGTTGGCATCGGAGATATGTGGCTCGACCTAAGGAGCCGTTTTAACGGGAGTGATGCAAGATGAAAGTTATACTGAAGCAGGACGTAAGCAAGCTTGGCATGGCCGGGGAACTGGTCGAAATCTCCGACGGTTATGCGCGCAACTACCTCTTCCCACGGGGCCTGGCCGAGGAGGCCACGCCGGAGCGCATGAAGGAGTGGCGGGACAAAGAGGCCTCGAAAAAGAAGAGAGAGCTTCGTCTCGAGAACGAAGCGCGCGAGCAGCAGAAGCAGTTGTCGGGAAAGGCCGTCAGGGTCAGAGCCAGTATTGGTGAGAAGGGAAGGCTCTTCGGCAGCGTAACTGCTGCCGCAGTTGCAGAGGGCATCTCTTCTCAGCTCTCCGTAAATGTGGACAAGAAACATCTTCGCATGCCGGAATCCGTGAAGCAGGAGGGCTCGTACCCCTTCTCCCTGCGCCTGTATCCCGGTATCGAGGTGGAGATGACCCTGATAGTCGAAGGCGAATAGATGGCGAACCAGCCCGCGTGGGACAGAATGCCTCCCGTCTCCCTGGAGGCGGAGCGAGCGGCTCTTGGGGCCTGCCTGATGGACAGGGAGGCCCTGAACATAGTCGTTGAGATCCTTCAGCCGGATGATTTTTACGATGCTTCGCACAGGGCGGCCTTCGATATAATCTTCACCATGTCCCAGAGGGATAAGCCCGTCGATCCCCTGACCTTTCTTCAGGAGGCCTCCCGCCTCGGCAAGGCTGAGGCGTTTGGAGGGCAGGCGTTCGCCGGCTCTCTGATAGACAGTGTTCCAACTACCGCAAACGTCGAGTACCATGCGGGGATTGTTCGCGACAAAGCGATCCACCGAAGGCTGATAAACGCCGGAAACAACATAGTAAGGCTAGGCTACAGCACTGACATGGACGTGGACGAGGCGCTCGAGGAGGCGGAGCGTGCAGTATTCGAGATAGCGCAGAAGCGCAACTCTATGAACTTTCGCCACGTCGGAGAGGTCCTTGGACATACATTTCAGCAGATCGAGGAGCAGTACAACAGGTCGGAGCAGGATGTAACCGGTTTCAACTCCGGTTTCTTCGACCTGGACCGCCTCACGGGAGGCTTTCAGCCGGGCAGTCTGAACATCGTCGCCGCCCGCCCCTCGATGGGCAAGACCGCCTTCGCCGTCAACATCGCGCAGTTCGGGGGGCAGGGAGCTGGACGCCCTGTCTTGATCTTCAGCCTTGAGATGGGTGCCGAACAGCTCGTACAGCGAATGCTCGGCGCGGAGGCGAAGATCAACATCCACGACCTGAGGATAGGCGCGTTTCCGCGCTCCTCCTGGGAGACGCTGGCGGACGCAGCGGGCAAGCTGGCCGAGTCGCCGATCTATATCGACGACAGCTCCATGCTCTCCACCCTCGAGTTCCGGGCCAGATGCAGACGCTTCAAGTCCAGACACAACGACCTTGGCCTGATACTTGTCGACTATCTTCAGCTCATGAACTCATCGAGGAAGATCGAAAATAAACAGCAGGAGGTGGCGGAGATCTCAAGGGCGTTGAAAGGGGTCGCACGCGAACTCAATACTCCTGTGATCGCCCTGTCGCAGCTCTCCCGCGCCGTGGAGCAGAGGACGGAGAAGAAACCGCAGCTGTCGGACCTTCGCGACAGCGGTGCCATTGAGCAGGACGCCGACACTGTTATGCTTATGTACCGACCGGGCTACTACGACTCTGTAGCGCCCGGAGAGGAGGAGGACAGCCGGGCGTACGTGAGTCTGAGCAAGAACAGAAACGGACCGACCGGAGAGGTCATGCTGCTCTTCTTCAGAGAGTACACGCGCTTTGTGAATCCGGACCGTCGTTTTTAGCCGGGGAACAAGCTTGAAGGAAGTGCGGTATATATGTAGAATAGCCTGTGCATGTGTGGCGAAATAAATGACGTACAAATCGCTCTGCTGAATTCAGTACGCCTCCGCCGGAAACAGGCCGCAGACACGGGATGTTTCTCTTTTTTTAGAAAGGGCAAACGCAGATAACGACAACATAATTAGAGGTGGCTTCGGCTATGAATGAGATAAACGAGGCGGTTCAACAGGAAGGCGCACCGGATCGACAGTTTATGGAGGTGCCGATAAGCCGGATCAGGCCAAACCCGGCGCAGCCAAGGCAGTATTTCGACGAGGAGGAGCTTGAGGAGCTAGCGGCCTCTATCTCCGAGGTCGGTGTCATCCAACCGATAGTCCTCCGGGAATCCTCCCCCGGTTACGAATTGGTTGTAGGCGAGCGCAGGCTCAGGGCCGCGTCTATGGCGGGGCTTGATTCAATCCCGGCAGTGATTGTGGAGGCCGGGCCCATGGATATGCAGGTAATGGCCTTAGTGGAGAACATCCATCGGAGCGACCTCTCCGCGATAGAGGAGGCGACCGCCCTCAGGACCATCCTCGATGAGACGGAGTGGAGCCAGACCGAGCTCGCCGCGCGTCTCGGTCGCTCACAGTCGGCCGTGGCAAACAAGTTGCGGCTGTTGAAGCTGGAAGAGCCGGTTCAGTCGCTGGTTATGCAGGGGAAACTCGGAGAGAGACAGGCCAGAGCTCTTATCTCTCTTTCCGGGGAGGAGCAGGTGTCGATGGCCCTGGTGGTCATAGAAGAGGAGCTGGCCGCTAAAGAGGTCGAACGCAGGGTGAAAGACGGAAAAACCCCCTTCACGAGGGCGCCATCATCTGGTACGCGACCGTCTACGCCCGCTCCCGAAGCTTTTCAGGGTCCGGGTGGCCCCACAGGCGAGATCCTGAAGGATGTGGCCGAGCTGGTGGAGAAGAGCAGGAAAAAGGGTATACAGGTGGCATGGAAGGTCAAGGAGCTGGCACAAAGAGAGCTGATCCTTGAGTTGATCGTCGACCTGAAGAGTGCTTCGGCACAGTCGGGCGAGGAATAACAGTGTTTTTGTGATCGGGCGGTTCGAATGGCGCAGCCTGAGCCCCGGCGAAAAGCATGAGGGCGTATTTT
>JBAYOX010000085.1:0-7158 GCA_041678025.1 Aminobacteriaceae bacterium | reverse complement strand
GGGGCCTACGGTGCGGCCATGGCCGTGGTGCAGTTCAACTCCCTTCCGTGGTACGGAGCGCCTGTAGGAGCACTGCTTGCAGCCCTTGTCTCCGTGCCGATCAGCGCCCCCTGCTTCCGGCTGAAGGGTCATTACTTCGCGATCGCCACCTTCGCCATAGTAGAGATCTTCAACAGGCTATTCATGATCTGGGATTGGGTGGGGGGAGCAATAGGGCTGGACTACCCGATACTTGAGGACGGGTGGAAGAACTTCTCATGGTCCTCCGACAAGACCGGATACTACCTCGGGGCGCTCTTCCTTTTCGCCCTGATATTCGGAGTGGTCCGCTGGATAGACTCTCACAGAATGGGGTACTATCTGAGGGCCGTGCGTGAAGGGCAGGAGACCGCCGAGTCGCTCGGAGTGAACAGTTCTCTGGTGAAGCTCTCGGCCATGGCACTGTCGGCAGGGCTTGCCGGCCTGTGCGGGGCCTTCTTCGCGCAGTACAACTACAGGGTGGACCCCCCGATGGTTATGTCGCTGGATATGTCGATGAAGTTCGTGTTGATAACAATCCTGGGCGGATTGGGCACATTCTGGGGGCCGCTTCTCGGGGCCGCCGTGCTCATACCTCTTCAGGAGTATACGAGGGCCTACATGGCTCACCTGGGGTCGGGCATCGACCTTATAATATTCGGACTGATAATAATAATAACCATGATTCGGCAGCCTACCGGAATCATGGGGCTGATACGCAGGCTGGCACCGCGTGAAGAGGAGTCCTCCGCGAAGGGAGATGACCGGTGATGGCCATTCTTACTGTTGGAAACCTTACGAAGAAGTTCGGCGCGCTCGTCGCCAACGACGACGTGTCTTTCGAGGTGGAGAGAGGAACCATCGTAGGCCTTATCGGACCGAACGGCGCAGGCAAGACCACTCTGTTCAACTGCGTGGCGGGGATGTACAGGCCTACCTCGGGCAGGATACTCTTTGAGGAGAGGGATATTACCAACCTTCCCTCATGGAAGATCGCCCGTCTCGGGGTGGCGCGTACCTTCCAGGTCGTGCGTCCGCTCAAGGAGATGACCGTGTTGGAGAACATTCTGGTTGGCGCTTATATGCGAACGGGAAACTCCGTCGAGGCACTCTCCACCGCGGAGAAATGCCTCGAAACGAGCCTGTTGACCCCCTACAGAAACCGCAGGGCCGGAGGTCTGACCATCGGCAACAAGAAAAGGCTTGAGGTAGCGCGCGCTCTGGCGACAGGGCCGAAGCTCATCCTGCTGGACGAGGCGGCCGCGGGATTGACCTCCACCGAGACGAGGGAGATGGTAGAGCTGATCCTCAGGATGAAGGAGGAGGGGGTGACGGTCCTGATGGTGGAGCACATTATGGAGGCCATTATGCCCATCGCCGACAAACTCGTCGTCCTCAACGGAGGAGAGAAGATCATCGAGGATACTCCACAGAAGGTCGTGAGGGATCCGGAGGTAATAAAGGCCTATTTCGGAGAGAAGTTCAGCAAAAGGCTGCAGAAGAGTGAGAAGGGAGAGGATGCGGATGGCCGCGATGCTTGAGGTCAGGGACATCCACTGCGGCTACGATGGGACTCCCGTCATCCGCGGGCTTTCACTCGAGGTGAACAGGGGAGAGATAGTAGCGATCATCGGTGCAAACGGTGCCGGAAAGAGCACCACGATGCGAGCGATTTGCGGCCTGCTTCACCCCGAGCGGGGCATGATCCTTCTTGAGGGGGAGGATATCTCCAAGAATCCCGCCTCCGTGAATATTCGCAAGGGACTATCGTATATACCCGAGGGGCGAAGACTCTTCCCGAAGCTTACGGTCAGGGAGAATCTGGAGCTTGGCGCCTTCACCATAGCAGATCGGTCGCTGATAGACGAAAGGCTGGAGGAGATGTTCGCGCTTTTTCCAAGGCTGAAGGATAGAAGCTCCCAGACGGCCGAGACTCTAAGCGGCGGAGAGCAGCAGATGTGCGCTATCGCCAGAGGACTGATGTCGGGGCCGAAGCTGATCATGCTGGACGAGCTCTCTCTCGGGCTCATGCCCAGCCTCGTAGAGAGGGTTTTCGAGACCGTCGCCCTGATAAACGAAAAAGGGATCACAGTACTGCTGGTAGAGCAGATGGTCCAGGAAGCCCTTGAGATAGCCAATCGCGGGTATGTACTGCAGACGGGAAGGGTTGTCCTCTCCGGGACCGCCAGGGAGCTACTGGACTCCGACGAGGTCAAAAAGGCCTATATGGGCATGTAAAGGTTTGATTTCAGCCAGCATTTCTATGGAGCCGCCGCCCCGTCGCGAGAGTCAGCGAGGCGGTGGCTTCTTGTTCTTTGTAAGGTTAGTCGTGACTAAACCAGGGTGGCTGATGTATCATAGTCTTCGGGAATCATAATCTTTCGAGGAGGGATCGTCCGTGCCGGAAATAACAAAGTGGACGCTGGTTCAGCTAGCTTTCCCCGAGGACTGTAACGTGATACTGGGTCAAAGCCATTTTATAAAGACCGTTGAGGATCTGTTTGAGGCGCTGGTCACCTCCTCTCCGACTCTGAAGTTCGGGCTTGCCTTCTGCGAGGCGTCGGGGGACTGCCTGATTCGTCATGATGGCAACGACGAGGAGCTGGTGAGGATAGCGGTTGACAACATGAAGGAGGTGGCTGCCGGGCACTCTTTCCTGGTCGTTCTGCGCGGCGGTTATCCCATCAACGTACTGAACCGTATCAAGGACTGTCAAGAGGTCTGCAGGATCTTCGCCGCGACCGCGAACCCTCTTCAGGCGATCATCTGCGAGAGTTCACAGGGCAGGGGAGTCGCGGGGGTTGTCGATGGCTTCCCCCCTAAGGGCGTCGAGACCGAGAGCGACATAGAGGACAGAAAGAGCCTTCTCCGCCGTATAATCGGCTACAAGCGTTGACCTGCAGGGGGGGATCCGCCTTGAGGGGCACGGGGTCATTCCGCTCCTTTTCTTTATCCAAGGGAGCGCTGTTCAAGTTCATAGCGCTGCTTCCGGCTCTGTTGTTTATCCTGGCTTCGCCCGCATACTCCTCGCTCGGCCTGACCGTGGGGCTTGAGGACGGTTGGGTATGGCAGGTCGTTCTCCTTCCTCCTGAGGATGGATGGGAGAGCGACTCCGGCAGCTCCGCACTCGCTGCGGTCCGTCTTGCGGAATGGAGGGTAATGGACAGCGCCGACGGTGTATGTGGCCGCGACATCAGGTTTCATCAGGAGCCCGCAGTCGACGCGAAGACGGCGACTGAGCGCGTGGCTGACTGGCGTAAGCGGGGCATATCCGCGGTAATATCTTTCTCCCAAGGGGACGATATCATCACGTTGCGCCCTCACCTTTCCGGGGGCGGCCCGCTCCTTCTATCCGCCTTCGGGGAGGAGGCCGGCTTCCTTGACGAAAAGGGCGTCCCCGAAACGATGATATTCGCGCTCGACATGTTCCGGGACTTCCGGATATCAGCGTTCTCCGCATACGCGTCGTATACTCTCCCGGCCGGTTCCGTCGTCGCTATACTGGCCGACAGGCTGGATCCCATGCTGGAGCGGTGCTCGCGAAACCTTGGAGACATGCTCTCCGACAGCGAGTTTACCGTTGAGTCCTACTGGATTTCCGGAGGAGGCACGGACTCGTTCAGGATGGTGGAATCCGAGGCCATCTCCTCTGGTGCCAGAGTGATGGTGACATGGGCGGGCTCGATGGCGATCCGGGATATCTGGAGGGCGACCAGAAGGAGGGCCGACGGATTCGAGATATGGTACGGAAGCGCTCCGCATCGGCTTCTTCTGTCCTTCGACGGAGTCATAGTGGCCGATCAGGATCACCCGGTGAAGACGGATGATTCGCTGAACAGCCTTCGCAGGGAGATAAGAGAACGATTCAATATCGTAGTCAAGAACAACGACATCGCAGGAAGGGCGTACGCGGCGTGCGAGTGGCTTCTGGACGCATTCCAGCGCGCCGGCTCGCCGGTCCCTTCGGTCCTTGCCGGAGTGATGCCTGAGGTCTCAGGCCTCTCACTGGGATCACAGGAGCTTAGGATTGATCCCGCGACTCATCGCCCGGCAGAGCGTCGGGTTACGTTCATGACGGTCTCTGAAAAGCTGTTCCATCCCGTCAAATCACTAGTGGTCAAAGGACAGGAGTATCTGCCCTGACCGTAGACGCCCATAAGGGTTCAATAATCTGATAATCACAGGGAGGAAAATAAATAATGATACTGCGTGATATCGTTTCACTTATACGTGCGGAGGTGCTTAGCGGCGAGGAGCTTCTCGACTCGTTCGACATCGAGTGCGCCTACGGCGCCGACTTGATGAGCGATGTGCTTGCCTTTGCACGTCCCGGCTCTCTTCTGCTTACCGGGCTGACCAATATACAGATAGTTCGTACCGCGCAGATGCTGGATCTCCCCTCGGTGGTATTCGTACGGGGAAAGAAGCCGCAGGAGGCGGCGGTAAAGCTGGCGGCTCAGATAAAGATGCCGATACTTTTGTGTCAGATGAGCATGTTCGAGTCATGTGGAATCTTGTTCCAGAAGGGTATCCTGCCCTGTCACATTCCGGACAGAGGGGTGTGACACGTGGGTCAGGAGCCGTATGTTGAGGAGTACACCATTCAGGCGGGTGATTTTTTCGCGATAGGAGAGGCGTCTACGAAATTCAAATCGACTTTGAAAATGCTTGGCATCCCCTCGGATCTGGTCCGAAGGGTCTCTGTGATCGCCTACGAGGCCGAGATGAACGCCCTTATTCACGGAGGCGGAGGGGTGCTGCGCATGACTGTGAACGACGACCATCTCTTAATCGAGGCATCGGACTCCGGGCCGGGGATCCCGGATGTGCAGATGGCCATGCAGGAGGGGTTCTCCACCGCGACGGACGAGATCAGAGAGCTGGGCTTCGGAGCGGGAATGGGGTTGCCGAACATTCAAAGGAACGCTGACTCTATGGTTATTGACACGGAGGTGGGAAAAGGAACCAAACTAAAAGCGACGGTAGCCTACAAGCAGTCCTGAGCGATTCTTTGGCTTGGAGGCCCCTTCATAGTAAAGGAGTGTGTTTTATGTCCGGAGGGATAAAGATTACCGAGTCCCGGTGCCGCGGATGCGCCAACTGCATAAGATCGTGTCCCACTGAGGCGCTTAGGGTCATCGACGGTATAGTAAAACTTCTTCCTGATCTGTGCATAGACTGCGGCGAGTGCATCCGCAGCTGCAAGGACAAGGCGATAACGGTAAATGATGACGAGTGGGATCTCATCAAGAACAGGGAGGGGCTGGTCCTGATGGCCGACCCTGCATTCTACGTTCAGGTGGGTGCCTATTCGCGTCCGCGCCTCATGATGGAGGCACTTGAGCACCACGGTTTTCAGGATCTGTCCGAGTGGGCCTCCCTGGCCTTTGACCTTTCCGCCTTCGCGTCCGCGAAGATAATTCGCGAGGGAGGTGAAAACCTTCCGTACATCTCCACCTACTGCCCCGCAGTAATAAGGCTGATTCAGATGAACTACCCCGAGCTGGTGGGGCGTATCCTGCCGGTGGAGTCGCCGCTGGAGACCGCTGTGACCATCTGGCGTGAGGAGACAGGGGCGAAAGAGAACGTCACGCTTGTCTCCCCGTGTCCCGCCAAGGCCACCCTGGTGCGCAATCCGGTGGGAAGAAAGCGCAGCTCGCTCGAGTACGTGGTCAGCGTACGGACGGTTATCCGCGACATGCTGGCCTGCAACGTCAAGGTCGCGGGCAACAAGCCCAGAGCGGGCAGTGGAAGATGGCTCCTCTGGTCCACCTCGGGTGGGGAATCGAAGCATATCGCCTCCTTCTTCGACAAGGGGTTTACCTCGATCTCCGTATCCGGCCTCAGGAACACGCAGGACCTGCTGAACGAGCTGGAGCTCGGGCGGCTGGCAGGGGTAGACTTCATCGAGTGCAGGGCGTGTGATCTGGGCTGCTTCGGTGGTACCGGGACCTACGAGTCGCGCTTCCTCTCGCAGCTTCGTCTCAACACTGTGGACGCTGAGTGGATGCCATCCAGCGAGGAGATGGAGAGGATCCGCACCTGGCATGAGAAGGGCGTATGGCGTCTAGCCTCCCCCGTCGTAGCCAAGGAGCGCCTTCCCCTGTCAAGGGACATCAAGGAAGCGATGGCCAAACTTCGCGAGATGGACGCGATCTACGCGGACCTGCCTCACATAGACTGCGGTGCTTGTGGGCGCCCCTCCTGCAGGGCTCTGGCAGAGGATATCGTAAGGGGGCATGGAGATGTCTCCGACTGCGTGTTCAAGATGCGCGAGAAGATCACACAGCTCAGCGAGGAGATACAGTCCCTCTCCTCGAAGCTGCCGCACACCCTTCATATTGCGAGAAAACGGAGGAAATCATCTTGAAAATACAGGATGTGCTGAGGATTACCGAGGCCGATTTGCTGGTCGAGGGCGATGCGGAAAGGGAGCTTAAGGGTGCCATATCGGGCGACCTGCTCAGCTTCATAATGGCCGAGGCCAAGGAGAGCTGGTTGTGGATAACCATTCACACCCACATAAACGCGGCCGCCGTGGCCGTGCTGAAGGAGGTGCCGTTCATTCTTACCACCTCCGGAAGGATGCCTGAAAAGGCCCTTGTCGAGCGCTGCGATGCGGAGGGAATAACGCTCGCCATGACCCGGCTCTCCTCCTTCGACGCGGCAGGCGTGCTTTGGGAGGCCGGTTTCCCGAGATCCTCATGAGCCTGTCGCCGTACTGGGTTGATCTTCACCTTCATACAGTCCTGTCGCCCTGCGGCGAGCTCGAGATGGGAGCGCCGGAGATAGTCTCCGCATACAGGGAGGCCGGCATCTCCCTCTGTGCCGTAACTGACCACAACGACATCGCCAACGCTCCCGCCGTACGGGAGGCAGCCGATGGCGACCCCGTGGTTTTGACAGGCATGGAGGTGCAGACTGCGGAGGACATCCACGTGGTGGTGCTCTTTCCCGATGACGGTGTCGCACGAGATTACAGAGAGTGGCTGTGGCGCGAGATGCCCCCTATCGAGAACAATCCGGACATCTTCGGCTATCAGCTCGTGATAGACAGGGAAAACAACATTCTGGACGAGCAGGGGACACTGCTCGTCCAGGGTGTGCGCTACGCGGTGGACGACGTCGCCCTTGAGGCTT
>JBAYOX010000084.1:0-7176 GCA_041678025.1 Aminobacteriaceae bacterium | reverse complement strand
CGGACACTGCCCGGGCTTTGAAGGAGATTATCGACAACAAGGAGTTCGAGGCCTTCTCTCCAGAGAGGGACGCCGTATCGTAAATCGTTGTTGCGCATCTACGACCGGAACGAAGACAGCGATCTGGACATCGTCGACATGTTGATCCACCGGGATTACGCGGGTAACGGAGCGGATCCCAGGATGATTGTATAGGGAACTATATTCCGCGACTCGTTCCGGTCTCCCGGCTCAGTCAGATTCGCCATGACTGTTTTAACCCGTTATTTCGGAGACAAGCTATTCCAAGTCGTAGCGCGACCCTACGGCTCCGATATGTTCAGCAGGCGCAGCATATCCTTCTCGCTCTCCAGAACCCGTGCGGCGATGAACTCCGTGAACGGGCGGTCGTCGGTTCGCGCACGCTCCAACAGGTCGATATACTCCCTGCGCAGAATCGGAGGTATAACGGCTGGAAGGTAGCCATCCTGTATCAGCACGGCGTTCATCAGCAGCCGGGAGATGCGGCCGTTTCCGTCAATAAACGGGTGTATGAAGACGAACCGCTCGTGTAGCTGCGCGGCGAACTCCACAGGATGATAATCGCCACGTCCGCTGTTCGCCCATTCAAAGAGAGATGCCATCTCCGCTGGAATTCGGCCCGGCTCCGTCACCGGATAGTTCGATCCAGTAATCAGGACGGCCCGGCTCCTGTAACGCCCGGCCGCGCATTCGTCGATGTTGCGGTAGAACAGCCGGTGCATGGCACGCGCGTCCTCCTCCGATATGCCCGCTCTTTGGAGCAGCGAGAACATGAAGTCGTACGCCTCTGCGTGGCCGATGGCCTCGAACGAATCCCGAAGAGGCTTGCCCCCTGCGGTGAGTCCGTCCTCCAGCAGAACTTTGGTTTCGCTCTCCGTGAGAGTGTTCCCCTCTATGGCGTTGCTCGACCAGGTCAGGCCGATGCGGTAGTACCTCCGTATCTCGTCGAGCATCGCTCCCTTGAACGGGCGCACTCCGTCGATAGCGGCTTTAAGTTGGTCAACTCTCTTGAAGATCGCCATTGCGCACACCTCCGAGCTCTTCTCCTTCTCCGCTTCTCAGGCCAGCAAGCAGTTCAGGCGACCACGAGCCGTTTATTTCGAGCACCACGCCCTCAGAGAACCCCGAACTCAAGCAGAGGTCGCAACGCTTCCATCTGCTTTTCCGTCTTCTCGATCACATCGCTCCAGTGGCAGCACATGATATAGTCCTCGTGCATTTCATGCCCGGCCTCATCTGGGAGGCTCCATTTATGAATAGAAACATCACTATCCTTTCTTCTTGTCCGAACCGTGACCACGATGCTCGCTGAGTGGTTCTTCGCATTGGTGAATAATCTCCCCAGTTTCTGGATCAACGACAATTTCTTTGTAATGATTATTATCTTTGTCGATGCAACGCTCAATCAGAGGTTCACCGCAGTCTGTACAACGAATACCTCTATCATCTGCCATGCCTGCCCCCAAACACATAAAATGATATTAGATATGCCAAGATGCCTTGCTTTAGCTTCTCGTTTTCGAAAACAGGCGGTTCTCTTCCTTTCAAATTCGATACGCTCGGTCATATTCCAGGGATCTTTCCGAATGATTGCGGGACATAAGTATTCTCCACAAGTAAGTATTAGCACATTCGTTCAGTTATTGCAACATTCATTTGAATTCATTCATTTGAATTGATTGTGGCGAGACAGGAAAACCACCGAAAAACCTCTGCTGGGACGCCGAAAGCCTGCTCCGCCTTATTCAGTATGCGGTGCGCTAAGCGCAGATGTCCGTGCACTTCATGATGGATGCCTCCGTCGTCATGTCATGGCGCTTCGAGGACGAGAGGAACGGCTCTGCGGAGGCTATTTCTCGGAAGCGAGAGAAGGCGTATCATCGGGGGGGGGCGCAGGGCTTAACGCCGAAGAAAGCACGACCGGGGCAGATCAGAGGAGATCGCTGAACGGGTTGACGATGGTCATTCGGTTCGCTACGAGTAAACCCGTCCGCATGTCTTCGGAATACAGGGCAACACATCCAGCTTGCAAAGCACAGGCTACGACAAGGCTGTCCCAATAGGAGAAACTGTACTGTTCTCGAAGTTGCGACGCTTGGTGTATTGCGACTCGTTCGGTTGGAACCACTTCGTATTTCGTGTAGAAGGAGGCGATCAATCGCTGGATTTCGGCTTCGGCTAACCGCGCTTTTTTCAACAAGTTGACGCAAGTTTCGTTGATGACCTGCGTGCTTACAACCACTCCCGTTCTTTGAACAACGGCTTGCGCACGGGAGTGCTTCAGGCGGTCCTGCCCCCTACCAACGCATAGAGCCAGATATTGGTATCGACAAAGCAACGCTCGCGGGGCTCAGCTACGTGCATGGGTCTCGTCCCGATGCATGGGCTCGAAATCCGGTACCCGGAGCGGCTCCGCAAGAAGCAGGTCAATATAGGTTTCCTCTGTAGCCGGAGCCTCCATCAGCACAATGACACGCACCATATCGTTGATCTGGTTGCGGTACGGATCAGGAATTGGAATCATCCCGTCCGCCACTCTGGCTTTGAATTCGACGGCATACATCGCACTCTTCCCCTCTCTGCGCGACTCGAGTCATCCGAACGATGCGGATGATTCTACTTATTCGATAATTATACCACTTGCCGATTGCCGACGACGCGGCATAAAAAATAATGAGGAGGGTTTTTATGTGCTCTTCATATCCTCCTTTCCTCCTTGCGATTCTTTATCCTGTTTTCCAGCGCTCGCAGTTCGGCAGTTTCAAGAAAGATCACCACCAGTCGGTTCAGCGTGTCTATCTCCTCTTCGGTCAGGTAGTTTTTGGCCACCAGAAAGTCGTGCTTTCGCACCCGATCACCCTTCCAGGACAGTAGACCGAAATGGGCATCCTCCGGGTCAGCGCGGCCTAGGATGATTTCTGCGGCGGTCCGCTGCGTGACAGCGTACAGCAGCATGTTCTGCACGGCGGCAAAAAATTGCTGGGTGGCCTGATCGGTCTTGTCGTAATCGGCAGCCAGCGCGAAGAGATCGCGCACTTTTTGATAGAAGCGCTTCTCCGAGGCGCGAATATCGCGGATGCGCGCCAACATCTCGTCGAAATAGTCAGGGCGGCCGTCGGGGTTCTTCAGCCGTTCGTCGTCCATGGCGAAGCCCTTGCGCAGATACTCCATCAGCACGGTGCTAGCCCAGCGCCGGAACTGCACGCCGCGCGGCAACCGCACGCGGTACCCCACAGCGAGAATGGCGTCGAGGTTGTAGAGCGCGACCATGCGGCGCACATCGCGCCCGCCCTCGTTTTGAACTGTCAAGTATTCCTTGACAGTTGCGACGGGGTCCAGCTCGCCGTCCTGATAGATATTTTTCAGGTGCATTGAAATATTTTGCTTGCTGGAGCTGAACAACTCCGCCATTTCCAACTGGCTGAGCCATACCGTGCCCCGGTCGGCCCGCAGTTGCACCCGGCTTTGTCCGTCTTCGCCGGCGTATAGAATGATTTGCGTCATACCCTCACCTCGCCCGACGCCGAAAAAAACGGTCGGCGGACTTCAAAAAAAATGATTCTTCTAAACAGAACGCTACCAGGCGGCGGCGCAGCCATCCGTCCTTGACTCGGTTGCCCCGGCGAGCGTGCCGTCCGGGGTCCTCCAGATTATCTGTCCCCGTCCGAAGGAGGCCGGCTCCATCTCGTACTTCATCGAGTGCCCCATCCGGCTCAGGCTGTAGACCAGGTCGGGGTTGAAGGAGTGCTCCACCGATACATCGAGGCCACCGGTCCACTGCCAGCGTGGTGCGTCGAGGGCCTGCTGCGGGTTCATGGCGAAGTCGAGAGTGTTCATCACGACCTGCACGTGCCCCTGCGGCTGCATGAAGCCACCCATCACGCCGAACGGGCCGACAGGTGCCCCGTCCCTTGTGAGAAAACCGGGGATTATGGTGTTGTACGGCCTCTTGCCCGGCGCCAGGACATTGGGGTGATCCTCTTTGAGAGAGAAGCAGTGTCCTCGATTGTTGAGGGCGACGCCCGTCCCCGGTATCACTATGCCGGAGCCGAACCCCATGTAGTTGCTCTGGATGTAGGAGACCATCGTCCCATCCGCGTCCGCCGTGCACAGATAGACCGTGCCTCCCGGCTTCGGGTCGCCCGCGCTCCAGTCAATCGCCCGGTCTCCTATCCCGGCGCGGCGAGCACTCGCATAGACGGCGGAGAGCAGCTCCGCAACAGGGACAGAAGTAAAGCGAGAGTCGGCCACATACCTGTGCGCGTCGGCGAAGGCCGCCTTCATCGCCTCTATCTGTAGGTGAACGCAGGCCGGGTCGCCGTGAGAGGTTAAGTCGAACCCGTCGAGTATCGACAGGGCGATCAGAGCGGCTATCCCCTGTCCGTTGGGAGGAATCTCCCACACGTCGTACCCTCGGTACTTCGCCCCTATAGGCTCCACCCATTCGGGACTGAACGAAGCCAGATCCTCTTCGGTGAAGTACCCTCCGGTCTTACGGGACGCCTCGATAATCGCGGAGGCAAGGACACCTTCGTAGAAGTCCTTGGCTCCTGTTGCGCCTATTCGCTCCAGGGTCGAGGCGTGTGCCTCGGATCTCCAGACCTCTCCGGGGCGAGGCGCTCTTCCCTCGGGGGCAAAAGTCTCGAACCATGAGCGGAACTCCTCCCCCTTCTGCCGGGAGTACCTTCTGATGCCCAGCTCCCAGTAGCGTGATGTCGCGACCGATACGGCGTGCCCGTAGCGAGCCAGCTCGATCGCCGGGGCCAGGTTGGCCTCGAGAGTCAGCCGACCCATCCTCGACGTCAGCTCCGCCCAAGCGGCGGGAGCACCCGGAACTGTGGTCGGAGCCCAGCCGAACTTCGGCATCTCTCCGGTATCCTTCCAGCCCTGAGCCTCGGCAAGGGGCACTGTTATCGCCGCGGGGCTCGGCCCGCTTGCGTTGTACCCGGACAGCTTGCCATCCTTCCATATCAGCGCGAAGGCGTCGGAGCCTATGCCGTTCGCCGTGGGCTCGACGACCGTGAGAGCCGCTGCCGTTGCTACGGCGGCATCAACGGCGTTGCCTCCCCGTTTCAGGACGTCAAGGCCTGCGTTGGCCGCAAGCGGGTGTGAAGTGCACACCATCCCGCGAGAGGCGTATGTCATGTTTCTTCTGGAAGGGTACGGATAGTAGTGGGGATCATACTTTAGAGTCATCTTGATCGCCTCCCGGCAGTTGGGTTATATTTAAACCGGAATAAGCCACAGGGAGCATCGCCCTGGAGTGCCTCGGCAACGCTCCCCGGCCTGCTGTTATGGTCTAGTGCGGACTAGCCTCTCTCGTACTTGCGAGCGGGCTCCGAGCCTTTCAGAACACGAAGGGCGCCTTCAACGAGGGCCAGCATCTCGTCCTCTCCGGGGTAGACCTTCACCTGAGAGATGAACTCCGCCCGGTCTCGAATGAGGTCGATAAAACCATCGTTGTACGCAAGTCCGCCAGTGAGCACGATGGCGTCGACCTCCCCTCCGAGGGAGGCGGCACAGGATCCTATCTCCTTCGCTATGCGGTACGCCATGGCCTCGAAGAGCAGCTTTGCCTTCTCGTCCCCCGAGTCCATCCTGCGGACGACCTCTCGAAGGTCGTTGGTGCCCAGGTGAGCCACCAGTCCGCCCTTTCCAGTGATCATCTTCAGCATCTGTGGAAGCTCGTACTTTCCAGAGAAGGCCATCTTTATCAGGGCTCCGACGGGCAGGCTTCCCGCCCTCTCGGGTGAGAAGGGACCGTCTCCGTCGAGGGCGTTGTTAACGTCTATGACCCGCCCCTTCTCGTGAGCGCCCACCGAGATTCCGCCACCCATGTGGGCGACGATAAGGTTGCACTCGTCATACGGCTTGCCCAGCTCGTCGGCGGCCCTTCTGGCAACGGCCTTCTGGTTGAGCGCGTGAAATATCGACCGGCGCTCTATCTCCGGCAATCCGGAGAGGCGCGCGACCGGAGCCAACTCGTCCACCACCACGGGGTCGACTATGAAAGCCCCCGGGTTACCTCCCTCCGCTGCCAGCCTCATAGCCAGCGGCGCTCCAAGGTTGCTTGCGTGCGCCCCCCACTTGCAGCTGCGGAGGTCGGAGAGCATGTGCTCGTCCACCTCGTAGGTCCCGCTCTCGATCGGTTTTAACAGGCCGCCCCTGCCGACGACGGCGTCGAGCTCTGACGGCGATGTTCCGTGAGCAGATAGGCATTTACGAATCTCATCGAGGCGGAACTCCTCCTGCTCCATCACGCCGGAGAAGCGCCCGATGACGTCAGTGTCGTAGCGCTGCGTGTCGCTCCAAAGCTCCCTCGCTCCGTCCGGGCCGCACTCGAACAGCGCGACCTTGGTGCTGGTGGAGCCGGGGTTCAGCGCGAGGATTTTCATTATCGACAAGCCTACTTGCCGAAGTCGGATAAAACCACCGCAGCAGCGATAGAAAGAAGCTTCGCCCTGGTTGAGTCGGCCCTGCTGGTGAGCACTATCGGGGCCGATGCGCCAAGGATAAGCCCGGCGGTCTCGTTCTTCGAGAAGTAGACTATCCCCTTTGCGAGCATGTTGCCCGAGTCGATGTTCGGCACGATGAAGACGTCCGCCTTGCCGGCCACGGGAGAGACTATACCCTTGGTGCGGGCCGACTCCTCGCTGATGGCGTTGTCGAGCGCGAAGGGGCCGTCGACTATGCAGTTCTTTATCTGACCGCGGCGGTTCATCTGAGTGAGAGCCGCTGCGTCAAGGGTCGCGGGCATGTCGGGGTTGACCACCTCGACCGCGGCCAGCACGGCAACCTTCGGCTCGGCGACTCCGAACGAGCGGGCCAGATCGACCGTGTTCTGGGTGATGTCCGCCTTGGCCGCGAGGTCGGGGTACATGTTGAACGCGGCGTCGGAGATGAAGAATATCCTATCGAAGCCCTCAACGCTGTGGAAGTAGCAGTGGGATATCGTGTTCTTTCCCCTGCGCAGGCCGCACTCCTTGTTGAGCATTGCGCGGAGGAAGTTGTTGGTGTGGATCTGTCCCTTCATGTAGATATCGGCCTGCTTCGACGAGACACGGGTCACGGCGGCAATCCCCATCGCCGGCTCTTCACGCTCGTCGATCAGCTCGTAGTTGGCAAGGTCGACCCCCGCCTGCTCCGCAGCGGCCT
>JBAYOX010000083.1:0-7178 GCA_041678025.1 Aminobacteriaceae bacterium | reverse complement strand
GCGGGGTGAGCTGGACGAATAGCACCACCGCCATCACTCCAAAAGGGTAGGAGATCGAGTAGCCCAGCGCTACGTCCGGGTTGTTCGCCGTAGCCTCAAGCGCCGCTCCAAGCCCGGGAGAGCTGGTCAGGGCACCGGTGTACGTCCCGGCGATCATGCAGGGGGAGGCGGATCCCGAGAAGAGCAACCCCGCAGCAAGTGTCGCGAGAGCACCAGCCCCGGTCACCACTATCGACAGCAAGACGAAACGCAGCCCGTATCTCCTTATCACGCGCGCCGTGTCCTCCGCGGCGAGCAGTCCGACCGCGACGACGAAGAACATCAGGTTCCACGAGAAGTACTCGCTGGGAACGGACCAGCCAGCCGCACCGAAGAACAGGCCCATGAAGAGCGCGCCCGATATACCCATGCTTATCCCCCGGATGGTGATCTTGCCAAGCAGTACTCCGAGTGCGACGGTCAGGCTCATCAGGAATAGGCTGTTTTTCATCAGCGGCGCTATTATATCCAATGTGTTCATCTCCTTGAGCTCACGATGTCACTCGCCGAAGGCGCTTTCGACGAAGGCGTCCAGTCCGTCAATATAGGCCCGTCCCATATCGAGGAAACCGAGATTGTGGTCGCCGGTCATGGCAAGAAATGATTTGGGCTCGCGCGCCGCCCTGAAGAGCGCTTTTCCGTGCCTGCCGGGGACTACCTCATCGTCCGGGCTTGAGGCAACTAGAATCGGGCAGCTGATTCCGCCCAGGCGTCCGATGGTGTTAAAGGCCTCCCCCACTATGAGCCTGACCGGCAGAAAGAAGTAGTGTCCCTGACCCAAAGATGCAAGGTCGGTGAATGTCGACTCGAGTATCAGGCCGCCGGGCGAGAATTTCTCCGCGGCGTAGGCGGCCACTGCCCCACCGAGCGACCGGCCGAACAGCAGGACGCGATCGGGTGGCACTTCGTGCTTCCCGGTCAGCCACTTCCAAGCCCCATCGACGTCGCTGTACAGACCTCTTTCTGTAGGAGTCCCCTCGCTCCTGCCGTACCCTCTGTAGTCGAAGATGAACACCGAGAGCCCCAGCCGATGAAAGATCTCTATCGAATCAAGCCTGTGAGAGATATTCCCTGCGTTGCCGTGGCAGAAGAGCACGGTCGCCCTGTCCCCGTCGTCACGCTCCGCAGGGACGAACCATCCGTGAAGGAGCGTCCCGTCTGCGGCCTCAAAGGAGACCTCCTCGAACACCAGCCCTCTCGACTCGGGCGTTGCCCACAGCTCGCGCCCGGGGAAGAAGATCAGACTGTCGGATAAGAGGAAGGCAAGCAGTAAGACCGCTGCATATCCGACCCCGATAAGAAGAAGAAAGCGCATACGCAAAAAACCCCTCCTGATCACAAGTTCTACTGTCCCGACAGGGTTATTCGTCCCTCGGCGTAGGGCGCGCCGAACCCGGGCGCCACCAGCGGATCGAGCAGCGCGTTGATCCCCCTGGCTCCCTGAGCCGCCACGCAGTAGCCGGCACCAATCGAGGGCTCGATCCTGACCGTCACCTGAAGCTCAACGCCCCGCGCACTCTTCGCTACCGCCCTGTCGCCATCTGAAAGACCGAGCGAATCAGCGTCCTCAACGCTGACCGAGACGACCGGCACCTCGGGCGCATTTGGCGCGTCCCAGTCCTGCCCGTTGATGTATCCGTCGACATGGACGGTCGTAAGCCTAAGTCCAGCCCCGGAGAGCGGCGACGGGACGGACTCCGGCAGCAGGGCCTTTCGCCGCGACGTGGTCCAGTAGTCCGGCTCGTCCCAGCGATATACCCCCTCCCCCACCATCTCAAGCAGCGGGGAGGCGAGCATCAGCCGATCCATCTCGTGTTTTTTCTCCATAAGATCGACCTGCACCCCCAGCTTGCGGGCCAGGCGGGTGAAGATCTCCGCCTCCTCCAGCGCCTCTCCCTGAGGAGGAAGGATTCGCGAGGTCCTCACTACGTAGTTGTGCCAGTATGAGCCAATCCAGTCGCCCTCCTCCTCAAGGAAGGTTGTGGTGGGCAGGAGAAGGTCGCACTCCCGCGCCGTGTCGGACATCACGAAGTCGATGCAGACTGTGAACGGCACCCTTCGCAGTGCATCGATCACAAGGTCGGCCCCCGGGCTCTGGCGCGCCGGGTTGGCGCACGAGATCATCATCACCTCGACAGGCGGGTCGATCGAGTCGAGCTGCGTATGCCAGGAGGAGACGGGGAGGGTGCGGGCTTCCTTCAACACTGGCGTGAGCTCCGTCGGGAAGAGTGCGCACTCCTCCTTGCTGAAGGCCAGCCCCGCGCCCGGTCCGTCGAAGGCACCGAGCATCACGGCCAGAGCGCCTATCCAGCGAAACTGTGCGTCTCCGTGCATGTAGCGCTGCGCGCCGAAGGAGGCGTAGTGGGTGACAGGGGCGAACTGCACGAGCCATTTAAGAATAGCACCCGCATCCTCCGCGGAGAGACCCGCGGCCTCAAGCAGAGGGCCGTCGTCAAGCGAGCGCAGAGCACGCTCGAACGCCGCGGCGTTGGCCACTCTATCCCTCCAGCCAATCCTTTCATCCTCCGACAGCAGGCGCCTGCAGATCCATGCGGCAAGAGCCCAGTCGCCGCCTGGATCGATGCGCCACCATCTGTCGGAGAAGCGAGTTGTGGCGGTCTCCCTTATCTCAACCGACGCGACCTCCCCCCCGCGCTCCCTGACACGCTTCAGCAGAGGCACGACGTGAGCATGAGTCACCAGGGCGTTGCGTCCCCAGAGCAGCACCCCGCGCGAGTGATCGGCCATGGACTCCGGCCGCGTCACCGGCACCTCCCCGAAGCTCTCGGTCAGGCCGAAGCTGCCGGAGGCCGAACACTGATTCCCCCTCCTCGACGTGTAGCCCCCTAGCTCCGCGAACAGGTGCGGCAGCAGAAGTTTGGAGTAGCACATCGAACCAGTACCGTTCAGGAAAAAAAGGGACCGAGGTCCATGACGCGACACGGCCTCGTCGATCCTGGCCGCGAGAGTCGTCAGAGCCTCCTCCCACGATACGGGCTCATGCCGCCCGTTAAGGCGCAGCAGAGGCGTCCTCAATCTGTCCGGGCTCGTGGCCCGCTCGGCCCATCTCAGCCCCTTGGCGCACAGAAAGGTGCTGTACGGCAGGTCCGGGTTCGGCCTGAGCGTCACCCTGTCCCCGTCGAAAGAGCCTCTCATGGCACAGGCGTCCGGGCAGTCGTACGGGCAGGCGGTCGTCCTGAATAGATGCTCCGGCATGTCATACACTCCTCCCCGTTGTCTTGTCGCTCCTCCGCGAGGCTACCGAGAAGGCCTCCTCGTCATGTATAGTTTACACCATGACGAGGAGGCCTTCGCATCAGAGGCTTTCGTGATTCAGGCGTGGGGCTGCAATCCAATAAAACTGCTTTCTCCCCGTTACTGATTGTTCAGATCATCGAGGTAATATCCCAGACGCAAAGCACGTTCGCGCACGAAATCCATGCGGAAGCCGGCGGTGACAGTGCGGTACATCGAACCGTCGAACTCTGCATAAAGCTTTCCGTTGAACTCGAATTCAAGATCGCGAAACTTTATCCACTCGCGCTGAGAATTTTTGAGCCTCGTCTGAGCCTCTTTGTCCAACTTCTTCATCAATAATTTGTAATTTTCGTTTAAAAGCTTGTCCCATTCATTCTCACCCCATCGGCTGGCCTCGATCATGCCCGACGTGGAAGGGTCGGCGTCGATCCTATTCTCGAACTCGACGTCGATCGGGTGCTTTTCGATCTCATCATCGGTGAAAGCCACCGCATCCGATGAGAACGATGCGACAAGCAACACCCCCAGCAAGACTACGAGGATTGCGTTCAGTGCCTTCATATTATTTCCCCCCAATATAGTTTTTTACGATCTCTTGATACGTCAGCCTTTAAGAAAGGATACACCGGTTTCACGGTTTGTGAAATCACCCGTTCGGGTGGTATTCCCGGGTAATACCATTTGATACTCGTGCGGAAACATTCTACTCGCGCGGAAGTTCTGTGATATGTATAATGGATGAAGAAAAATGACGGGGAGTTGGTAAAGAATGCGACTTGTAACACGATCGGATTTCGACGGCCTGATATGCGGAATGCTGCTTAAAGAGGCCGGTATTATAAATTCCTGGCAGTTCGTGCACCCGAAAGACCTCCAGGACGGCCTCTTTCAGCCTACAGAAAACGACGTGCTGGCAAACGTCCCTTACGTCCCCGGCTGCGGGATGTGGTTCGACCATCATTCATCCGAGGAGGAACGGGTCGGGTGGTCGCAAAACGTCAAGGGCGAGAGCCGTCTGGCACCGTCCGCCGCCAGGATAATATACGAGTATTATGGCGGCGCTAAACGCTTCCCCGGTTACGAAGAGATGATCAAGGGAGTGGACAAGGTCGACTCGGGCAAGCTGACGGCCGAGGAGATCCTAAACCCCAAGGGGTGGGTTCTCCTGGGCTTCCTAGCGGACCCGCGGACGGGGCTGGGCAGGTTCCGCAGCTTCCGCATCAGCAACTACCAGCTAATGGAGGAGCTGATCAATCACTGCAGGAACATGAAAATAGCGGATATTCTGGAACAGCGAGACGTAAAGGAGCGAGTGGATCTTTATTTCGAGCAGACCAGGCATTTCACCGAGATGATACACAAGCACACGAGGATAAACGGTAACGTGATAATCACTGACCTGCGAGGTGTCTTCCCGATATTCACAGGCAACCGCTTCCTGATATACAGCCTATATCCCGACCAGAACGTATCCCTCTGGGTCGTCGACGGCAAGCAGAACCAGAACGTGGCGATCGCGTGCGGACACAGCATACTGAACAGGACGTGCGAGGTGGATGTCGGCGCTCTGATGCTGAAATACGGCGGAGGAGGGCACAGGGTGGTCGGGACCTGCCAGGTCCCCTACGATGAGGCCAACCTGGTCGTCGATAAGATCGTGGCAGCACTGAAAGGCTAGCGCGACGGACGCGCGCCCGGACCGAGTAAAAGATAGTCGGGGGGCTCGCCGTCGCGCATCCTCATTACCCCCTCCACTGGGATGTCTCTACTGATGATCCGCGGCATCAGAAGGCGGTAGATCGGGTGCATGTCCGTAGCGGACAGGCTGTCGGCGATGTTCATCCACTCGACCGCGCCCTCCTCGCTGTCGCGGGGCTCTCCTTCGAAATCGCGCGATACGAAATAGACGGACAGATACTCCATCTCATCTTCCTCCACGATTCCGTGCAACATCCCGGCATACTCCATACTTCGGATGACACAGCCGGTCTCCTCCTCCACTTCACGGACTACCGCCTCGCGAAGGGATTCACCGCGCTGTTTTCGCCCCCCCGGCACAGTGCGCTGCCCCCTGTAGGGGTCGTTCGCCCTGCGGACGATAAGCACTTCGTCTCCCCTTATCAGGAAGCCGAATACTATAAGAGCGGTGTACGCGCACCCCTCCCAAGACTCCATGCCGCGCCCCCTTCAGCCGCTCACCAGGAGCGCTCAAGGCGCAGTCCGGCCCACAGAATACCTTTAGGCAGCAGAAATGGAAATACCGCATCCGGTCTGTCGAAGCCAAGCGACGATATACTGTCCACCATCTCCTGGGGCGCCATATCCAAGTCGATGTCCTCATCGGAGCAGTTCACCGTGAACAGGCCGTCCGCCAGGTTGAGGAACTCCCCCACCGCAGCCTCCGCCATATCGTCGAATGTCTCTATGTCAAAGTCGGTAAAGCGATTTGCGATATCTACAAAGACTCCCTCCTCGGCTGCGACGAAGACCGAAATACGATAATCCCCCTTCATGCGCTGGACGAAACCACGGAGGTGGAGATAGCTCTCCTCCGCCAGAGGATCGATGGCCGCACCCGGGTCGATAAAGCGAATTACGCTCTTCATGAACACCGACCCCCATTTCCGGACCAGTGCCTTGCCTGCTCCGGGCTGTCCGGCCAGGACGGATGCGATAACACCCTCCACATCGTTGGCCTTGACCGCCTCGTACCCTTCGTCGGTGAGGCCAGTGCTGGTGCGGTACATCTCCAGCGACTTGAGGAAGCCCTCATGGGACATGACGCCGTCCTGGACCAGAATCTGACCCAGCAGCACGTGCTCGCTCTTCTGGGCGGAGATTATCGACTCAAGCTGCTGAACCGTGAGATAGCCCTTCTCTATGGCCAGCTCACCGAAGCGGCGGTCGACCTTCTTCTGGGCCGCGTTTATCTCGACTACCTGACCGGGCGTCATAAACCCCTGGGCGAGGGCCAGCATACCGATGAGAGGGCGCACCTCCCCGAGGCGTCCCATTGCACTGGAGAGGGCGCTGGTTGAGACTATTCCCTCCTGCAGAAGAAACTGTCCGAAGTGCCTGGAGAACACTAATCCCACTCCCCTTCCAAAATCTTGCGGACAAGGCCCAGCACGGCACTCTTCTCGAATGGCTTCTGAATGAAGTCGGCCGCTCCGAAGTCGATTGCCGCCTTAAGATTCTTGGTGGTGCCGGTGGAAGACGCCATCACCACCCTGGCCGAGGGGTCGAGCACCCGTATCTCGGACAGAGCCTGAAGACCGGTCTTGCCCGGCATGACTATGTCCATAAAGACGATATCCGGACGATGCTCCTTATACATGTCAACCGCCTGAATCCCGTCGTTAGCCTCATGAATGGCCTTAAACGGCCCCTCGCTCAAGATCCTGTTCATGATCTTCCGTACCACGGCCGAGTCGTCGCAAATTAACGCGGTGAATTTTTTCTCCACGGGAAAAAACCCTCCTTACAGGTTTTTTTACGCCCAAAAAAGCAAATCATCTTTTGGATTATATCATGAAGAATAGCATGCAAGAGGAGGGTGGTTTATTTCCATCATCTCCAAGTACCCTGCTTTTCATGAGGGTTCGTAGCGGTAAACGCATCCTAGGTAATGGTAAAATAATAATATATTAAACATCGCGAATATATATGGAGTGCGCCAGACTCCGGAGGGAGGCTGAAGAGATGATACGAATCCTGCTCGCCGACGACCACCCCTCCACACGCTCCGGGATCTCAGCCTGGCTGGAGGGTGAGGAGGAGTTCGAGCTTGCGGGGGTGGCGGAGGACGGCGAATCGGCCTGGAGGGCGGCGCTTGAGCTGAAGCCCGATTTGGCCATGCTCGATATCGAGATGCCCAACGG
>JBAYOX010000082.1:0-7215 GCA_041678025.1 Aminobacteriaceae bacterium | reverse complement strand
GAGTTTGTAGTATATGGCGTCGGCGCCTTTTGCGTTGAGCGCCTTGACGATTCGGACGTCTCCGGCCTTTTTCCCATACATCGATGAGGCCCAGGGGAGGTGGGAGGGGTCGATCATGAAGAGTCCGGTGGGCCTGCTATAGGTGACGTAGCCCCTCATGACGGGGAGGGAGACGACGACCTCGGGGTCGAGGTCGATATAGGCGTCGAGGATGTTGTCGATTACTATGTCGTCAAGGGCGAGGTAGCTTCCCTTGGGGACCTGGCGGACTATGCGCTCGGCGTCGCGGCGGAGTCCCGCGTCGGCGAGGTGGTAGGGGTAGGAGACGCCTCTGGCGACGCAGAGGCCGGCGGGTAGCTCGCTTTCGAAGTAGCGCGGGTAGATCGGAGCCGGGCCGGGGGTGGGGTCCGGGTCGGGGGTCGGCGTTGGCTCGGGGCCGGGGTCGGCGTGGGTGTAGACGAAGGATGGGTCGATGACGCCTTCGGCGGCTATGTTGAAGAATGTGTCGGCGACAGGGATGCAGAGGGCGATGTGGCAGCCTTCGGCTATCGGTTCGCCGGGTAGGAGGAGAGTCCGAAGGTCGTCGCTTATCACGGCGAACTTTCTGCCTGTGAGCGAGGCGGGTGTGGCGGCGTGGGTGAATTTCATGAATACGTCGTCGCCGAGGGCTTTGACTACGATGAGCTCTTCCGGGGTGACGCCTGCGAAGCCGAGAAGGGGGTGGAGGACGACGAGGTCGGAGGCTGCATGGTCGCAAGAGTCGGCAGTGATTTTGAATAGGGGGAGGCGCTGGAGTTCGTCGTAGCCTGAGGATCTGGCGTCGAAGTAGTTGAGGACTGCGCGAAGGCTGACGACAAGCTCCCCGGCCGAGGGTTCGAGGGCCTGGGGGATGCTGGTTCTGTATGAGTTTTTGAGCTCGTCCGGGTCAATCTCGGAGGGGGTGAGGGCGCCGGGCTGGCCGGAGGTCGGCGGGAGGCCGTCGACCTCGGTGGGGTGGTCGATCCAGGCGGCGAGGGAGGGCGCGGCAGGGGCAATGGCAAGCGCGGCAAGGAGGAGCGTAGTGAGCAGGAATCGCACAGCGTGGCGCGCATGGTTTTTCATGTTGCAACACCTCCAATAGGATAAAGGCCGCCATGGCGTACAGGGCGGCAAATTCGCGTGTTGGAGCTATGATAGCATTCAGAGGAGCGGAATGGAAGGAGAGGGGGGGATTCTCGGGGAGGGGGATGCTTCGCTATCCGGCTATGCCGTTCGGGACGACAGATAACGGGACAACAGGAAAGGGAAGTGGTGGCGTTTTATTCGCTGGTCTGTGGTATTCTTTTTCTGGTTGTTCGTTCCGGACTATTATTTCATAAGGGAGAGATTTATCTATGCCTCCTCGCAGGAGATCCGCTTCGAAGGTCGGGCGGAGGCCTTTGGCGGAGCTTGGCGTTCCGCTGGCTCCGCGCTGGCTGTTGGTCGGCTGTTTTTTTATCACTTTTACCCTGCCTAATCTCGTCTTTTCCGGGCTGTTTTTCTACGACACGCTGCATGTTATGAAGTGGGCGGTGACTCTGGCGCCGCTGGCTGTTCTTGGGGCAGTGGCGGGGTTTAGGCTGCTGCGGTTCGGCGCGGGAGCTACTCGCTTCCGGCTGGACGGGTTCACGGTGTTATGGCTGGCGCTGCTGCTATTCGTGACGGTGCAGCCTCTTTGGGCACCACCGCGGTCGTGGATGACTTTTTGCCGCGAGTGGCTGTGCTTCGCATCCCTCTGGCTGACTTATGTGCTGGCGCGGCACGGGGCGGACGGGAGGCTGGTGCGGGCTCTGCTGTGGGGGGCGCTGGTTAACGCGGCGATAAATGTGCTCTTCGCGGAGGTGCAGGTGCGGGGGCTGAACGGGCCTTTTTTCTTTATGGCAAATGTCGCCGGGCACTATATCGGGAACACTGGACAGCAGAATATGTTCGCTCTGTGGATGGCTGTTACCGGGACAGGGGGGCTGGCGCTGCTGCTGTCGGCGGATGATCGACGGCCAGCTCTGACCGGAGTGCTCGTCGCTCTGCTGGCGGTGGTTTTCTGGGGGCTGGCGGGGTCGACGAGCCGGTCGGGGATCTTATCGCTGGCGGCGGCTGCGGTGGTGCTCGGGGCTTTCCGACTGCGGCTGAGAGGGCGGCGCGAACTGCCGGCGATATTGGCCGTGACGGCTATGTTTTTCGCGGTTCTGGGGTTGAATATGGCGGTGAACGAGTCCAGGCGTGCGGCACTGTTGTACAAGTTAGAGGACGTGTTCGAGCGGCCTCTGTCTTTAGCTAACAGAGACAGTATCTGGGCGACGAGCTGGACAATGTTCACTAAAGCGCCGGTGCGCGGGGTGGGGCTGGGACAGTTCAAGTGGAATTATATCGACGCGCAGAACGAGATGCTGAAGCGGTGGCCTCATTTCAAGTGGCAGTACACACACTGGGCGCATAATGAGTTTTTGCAGTGGATGGCGGAGAGTGGGATCTTCGGGGCGGCGCTGATGTTCTTCCTGTGGGGGTGGTGGATGTGGGGGTTGTTCCGCGCATTCTTTCGGCGGACCGAGCTCTCGGCTGAGACGCTCTGGGGGAGCGCGCTTGTGGCGCTCTTCTTCGTGAACGCTCTGTGGACGCGGCCATTCCACCGGATCGAGAACGTAATCTGGCTGGCGCTGGCGTTCGCGGTTACGAACAGGGAGATGTTGCTCGAGATTCTGCCTGTGCCAGCGGCGGAGCGGTTCGAACGCCGGGGGCGGTTGCTTGGCGGGGTGATCTGCGCGGTGTGTCTGGCGGGGCTGGTCTACCTCGGGGACGGGCTTTATACTAACAGGCATATGCGAGCGGCGACGGCCGAGGAGCTGAGTAACGACGAGGTTTGGGTCATGCTGCAGAGGGTGCACAGGTCACCGATGATGCGCGATGAGGCGGAGAAGCAGATGGGGTATTTCAAGGTGAGCCTCGGAGAGCTGAACGAGGACGCGGTTTTGCTGGCGGAGGGGCTGAACGACCTGGTGGACTTTTTTATGAAGCAGCCCGATACGAAGGAGCTGAACTATCTGATTCAGTGGGCCGGGAAGCTGGGGGACGAGGAGTTTTTCAATTTCGTGGATTCGTTCGTCTACAGGCCATCGACGGACGAGTCGGGCGAGTGACGGGTCGGACGAGGGAATCGAGTGCGGCGTCGAGGTCCCTCCCACCCTTCGGGCGGGATGCTTCGCTATCCTCAGCTGTGCTTCGTTCGAGAGGACAGAGAGGCGGTTATCTCCAGGTTCATGGCGTTTAAAACGGCCAGGAGGGTTTTAAGGGTCGGATTCCCACGTTCGCTGAATGATCGGTATAGATGCTCTCTTGAGAACCCCGCTTTTTCCGCGATGTCGGCCATGCCTTGCGCTCGTGTGGCCACTCCAATCGCCTTGGCAATCTGAGACGTTTTACAGAAAAGTCCCTGGAATAAGGGCGCAGGCATCAAGAACGATTACCACGACTCGATGTCGTTGTGTTTCTCGCTCAAAAATACATCTGTCGGAGTGAGCGCATTCCGGTATTTTCCGCAGATGCTTTGGAGTACGGTTAATTGCCGGAGGCGATCCGATTCGGTTTTTTTGCTTTCAAGCTGTATCGTCATCGATTTTTCCACGGCGAGCGCTTCCTTTCAACTACAATATTGGATTTATTATAGCACGCATCCATATACCAGATACCGCTCAGTTCCCCGGCCAGAGCGTCACCGATACTTCAAGGAACGAGAGGATTCGGCGAGTAGCTTGGGGGTCAAGACGGTCGAGCTCTTTTTTCGCCGAATGGTAATGATGCGGAATACGGCGCGTACAGGGGCAGACCTTAGCTAGTTGATCGCCTGCCCGGCCAGGAGTCGGACTTCGTCCTCGGGCAGGTCTACAAGCTCGGCAACTTCCGACACAGACATACCCCTGCGTATCATCCGAAGGGCGGTATCGCGCTTGGTTTGTTGAGCTCCCAACTTTAGTCCGCGCTTTTCTCCAAGCTTGATTCCGCGCTTTTCTCCCAACATCTCGCCCTCCTTAAGCCAGGCTTCGGCCCAGTCGGGTTTTGTCTCGGTTATCATTCTCTCCACCTCCAACAGGTCGGGCAGGTCGGGGATGTCGCTCCTGCCGGTCTTCCTGGGCAGCAATACCTTCGTGAGGTAAACGGTAAAGGCGCGGCGAAGGTGAGCGCTGTTTTCCAGCTCGAGCACCGAGCCCAGTTTGGCTATCTGTTCAACAAGCTCCGCAGGGGCGCGGCTCCTCTCCATGCGAAAGAGGAAGGATACAAGGTCGTCCGAAGCGGCAAGGTCGCTCTCTTCGTAGGCGGCGGCGTCCAGCAGCAGAAAGTCGAGCGAGGGCGCGTAGCGGGCAAGGGCCGGAGAGGACGGAGCTATCAGGGGCTTCAGCGAACAGTGTGCCCTCCAAGCGACAGAGCCAGTGTGAAGCACTATGGGCAGGACCGGAGGAAGCATTCCGTCGATGCAGCGACGGCCCCGGATTATATCGTCATACAGCAGGCCCAGGTAGGTCATCATGCGAGCCGCCATCCATCTGTCCTCGGTGGACTGGAACTCTATTATGATGCACAGGTAGAGGGTCCTTCCACGGAAGTTCACCCGCCAGATGATGTCGTCTATTCTCTCGCGCAGGTCGTCCGTGATAAAGTCGGAGTGCTCCCGCTTCATTTTGTCGAAGTCGAGATCCAGTTCCCCGGCGATTTCCGGATCGACGAAGCGGGTGAGCAGGTCCCTCACCATCTCCTTGTTCGAGAATAGCAACTTGTAGCCTCTGTCCTGATCTCCCATGTCTGAATTATAGAAGTGCGAGGGAGTTTTTGCAAGGATCGCAGAGCTGTTTGTATTGGGCATAAGGAATTGGAGTGTGCTCTCGAGGTCCCTCCCACCCTTCGGGCGGGATGCTTCTTTATCCTTGACTGTCGGGGTAACTTGCCCTTTATCCTGAATGGTGATAGATTTACGTTATATCGTATAGTTTCTGATATTTAAGCGATAGTTTTCGATATAACGTTTTTCGGGAGAGGAAAAATGATACCCCGGAACAGATACCTTTTTCAATTCTCGCCCTGTTTATAACCATAGCGTAAAACCAACCGGAGCAATCTCCTGATACAAATCATTCAGGTCAATCCGCCCACATAGCGAAGCATCGCCCATTGACTCGCGGCCTCTCAGCGCCTAGAATTGAGACATAATCAAATATGCGTTCTCTGCCGAGCAATCCGGTGAAATACCGGAGCGGCCCCGCCACTGTGACCGGACCAACGTCCGGGAGCCAGAAAATTGACGGAGAGCATTCGGGTGTTGTGCGCGGGCATGTATCACCCTGTTTTTGACTAACAGAGGAGGCCCGCGAGGCCTCCTTTTTTTTAGGGAGGAGTGCGACCATGCGCATGAGTTCAAGGGGCCGGACGGCGGGGCTTATTCTGGCGATGCTCCTTTTTGCCATGCCTCTGGAGGCGGGGCCGAGCAGGATAGTATCGCTGACCCCGGTAGGGACGGAGATCCTGTTCGCGCTCGGGCAGGGCGACAATATCTCTGCGGTTACGGAGTTCTGCGATACGCCGGAGGAGGCCCTCCTGAAACCTCGGATCGGGGGGTTCGCGGTCGTGAACCTGGAGGCGCTTCTGGCCATGGAGACGGATCTGATTGTGATGCAGGACATTCACGCGCCGTTCATCCCCCAGCTTGAGCAGCTGGGGGTGCCTTACGTGGTGCTGAGGCAGTCGTCGGTGGAGGACGTGCTCCTCTCCATCGCGGAGCTGGGCCGGGTGTGCGAGGCCTCAAATGCGGCCTCGGAGATGGAGGATAGGCTTCGCAGGGAGATCTCGCGCGTCTCTGAACGCGCCTCCGCGTCCGACCGGCCGAGAGTGCTGCTCTCCGTGTCGCGCGAGCTGTCGGAGCCGCGAATATCGGCCTTCTACGCCGCCGGGCGCGGCACGTTCTATGACGAGCTGATCGAGCTGGCCGGGGGAGTCAACGCCGTGCCGCCGGGGGGAGCGTCATATCCGATGCTATCGCCGGAGGGTTTGATGAAGCTCGACCCTGACGTGATAGTCGATCTGGTCGGTGCCCGCGGCTACTACCACTCGATGGAGCCGGTCGACGACGACCTGGTCTTCGACAGAGACAGGCTGATTCGCCAGTGGAGGGAGAACGCGGACACAAGCGCCGCCAAGGAGGGACGGATTCACATCCTTGAGGGGACGGCCTTCCTGCGCCCCGGGCCTGAGATGTGGCGCATCCTGCGAGCCTTGGCGGAGATCATTCATCCTGAGTCGGGGTCGCCGTGACGCCGCTGCTGGAGGCTCGCTCTGTCGGGCTGCTCCTCTCCGGCTCGACGATCCTCGACGAGGTGTCTCTGTCGGTTGACAGGGGGGAGTTCGTCGCGGTTATAGGGCCGAACGGCGCGGGGAAGAGCAGCCTTCTGAAGTGCCTGGGGGGCCTGATCGCTCCGACCTCCGGGGATGTTCTGCTGGAGGGACGCCCGCTGAGAAGGCTGTCGGGACGAGCCATCGCGCGCAAGATAGCTTGGATACCCCAGTCGGGGACCGACCTGCTGCCGTTCGCCGTACGGGAGTTCGTCGCCCTCTCGCGATACGCATGGAGGCCGACTTTCGGCGCGGAGAGCCGGCGCGACCACGAGATAGTGAACGAGGCGATACGCCTGACGGAGCTGAACGGGCTTGAGGAGAGGCGGATGTCTAGCCTGAGCGGAGGGGAGAGGCAGAGGGTGCTGCTGGCGGCGGCTCTGGCCCAGACCTCGGAGATGCTCTTCTTGGACGAGCCGGCGACGTCGCTGGACTACCGAAGTCAGGCTGAGGTCGAGGCACTGGTCAGGCGCGTAAACAGGGAGCGCAATATCGCCGTGGTCATGGTCACTCACGACGTCAATACGGCGCTGCGTAGCGCGGACAGGGTGATCGCTCTTAAGGGAGGTAGACTGGTGCACAGCGGGGAGGGGCACGTCTTCGCCGATACGGGCCTGCTTCGTGAGATATTCGACACGGACTTCCGCGCCCTGAACGGGGACGGACTGAGCATGCCGTATATCGCGCCGCGGAGCCTGGTCGGATGAGACGCTTCGTCATGCTCTCGATCATCCTCTTCTCGATGCTCTGCCTGCTATCGGCCCCGTTCATAGGCATGCAGCCCCTCTCGATCGAGGATATTACGGGGGATGGCTCGGGCGGGCG
>JBAYOX010000081.1:0-7226 GCA_041678025.1 Aminobacteriaceae bacterium | reverse complement strand
GGTGGAATCCGGTCACCGGACTGCATCTCCCCGAGATCGCCGCCCTGTCGGCCCTGCTTCATGACAAAAACCCCTCCGCGCCGCTTACGCCGGAGTGGAAGGTCCTGAAGCGCTGGATAGTCAAAAGGGAAAAGCTGGCATCCGTCATGGCAATAGAAGGAGAGCACGCATGAAGTTCCTAAACCACCTTACATTTGGGCAGTACGTCCCTGCGGACTCCCCCGTGCACCGTCTCGACCCCAGATGCAAAATACTGGCCGTTCTGGTGATACTAACCGGGGTATTCATGGCCCGTCACGCCGTAGTATTCGCTGTGTGGGGGGTGCTGCTTCTCCTGCTTGCCAGATGCTCCCGACTCCCCGCGAGGCTCGTGCTCAACTCGGCTAAGCCCGTCCTGATACTGGTCGTCTTCACTGCCCTGATCCACATCTTTTTCACCGACGGCAAACCCCTCCTGAAGCTGTGGGTCATCACGATAACGCAGGAGGGAGTCGCAGCCGCAGTTCAAATGGGTTTGCGCCTCCTCCTGCTGGTGCTCTTCGCCTCATTCCTTACTCTAACCACAAAACCGATGGAGCTCGCCGACGGGCTTGAGCTTCTCTTCTCCCCGTTTGTACGCTTCGGCTTCCCCGCCCACGAGCTGGCCATGATGATGACCATTGCCCTGCGCTTCATCCCTACCCTGCTGGACGAGACCGATCGAATAATGAAGGCCCAGCTTGCCAGGGGGGCCTCCTTTGACCGGGGCGGCATCTGGAAGCGCCTCAAGGCATTCATCCCGGTGCTGATACCCCTGTTCGTAATAGTCTTCCAGAGAGCGGAGGACCTCGCCATAGCCATGGAGGCCCGCTGCTACAGGGGGGGAGAGGGGCGCACAAGGATACACCCGCTTAAATGGGGGAGAGGCGACACCGCAGGTGCGGCTCTGGCCATCATAGTAGTCGTCCTGCTGGTGGTGGGCGAAAGAGGCTTTCATTCTTGAAATATGCCGCCATAGTCGGATACAGGGGGACGGGCTTCTCCGGATGGCAGAGGCAAGAGAGCGGCTTGGGAGTGCAGGAGAGGGTAGAGGACGGCCTTGAGGCCGTCACAGGTAGGAAGGTCGCCGTAACGGCGGCGGGGCGAACCGACGCGGGAGTTCACGCCCGTGCCCAGGTCATCTCGTTCGAACTGGATAAAGAGTGGCCGCCCGACAGGCTTCTGATGGCGGTGAACTACTATCTCCCCCCCGAGGTCGGCTTGATGAGGGTCGCGCACGCTCAGCAGCGGTTCGACGCCCGGCGCTCCGCCATCTGGCGCGAGTACCGATACCTTATATGGCACGGCAACGCCATGCCCCCTCTGTTGCGTGGTTACGCATGGTGGAACAAATTTCACTGGAACATGCAGGAGGCGAAAAAAGCCTGCGCCATGTTCCAGGGCGAACACGATTTCGGCGCATTCTGCAAGACATCCGAGCGCCCGGAGCGCACCAGGAGGGAGATAATTAAGGCATCGTTGCGGACCAGGCGGAACCTGACCGTTTTCACAGTTCGTGGGGATGCCTTTATGACCAACATGGTTCGCATAATGGCGGGCAACCTCCAGGCGATCGGCTACGGCAAGAAGGACCTCGCCTGGCTCTCCAACCTGCTGTCGGGTTGTCCTAGGAGCAAATCCGCCGTAACCGCCCCTCCGGAGGGGCTGTACCTGTGGCGGGTCGGGTACGGCGATGACGACCCTTTTCGCCTGGATGGTTCCCCGATTCGGACATACGGTATAAAATAATATAAAAGACCGAGGCTGCGCTCCGTCGCTTTGCATACCTGCCGAGAGACAGGCCGCGAAAAGCTTCTTCATCATCAAAAGGGGGAAGACGCCGTGTTTGGAACTGACATAGGCATAGATCTTGGAACCGCAACAGTCCTCATATACGAGAAAAACAGGGGCATAGTGCTGCGGGAGCCTTCCGTGGTCGCGGTGGATCTCGACTCGGGGAAGATACTCGCGGTGGGTTACGAGGCGAAGAACATGGTCGGGAGGACTCCGGGGAGCATAACTTCTGTCCGTCCTCTCAAAGACGGCGTAATAGCTGACTACACCATGACCGAGGCCATGCTTCACCACTTCATGCGTCGCGTCCTCAGGGGGTTCAAGCGCTTCTTCCGCAACCGCGTCATGATTTGTGTCCCCTCCGGCGCAACCGACGTCGAGCGCCGTGCCGTGCTCGAGGCGGCCGTCGAGGTCGGCGCCAAGGAGGCCTTTTTAATTGAGGAGCCGATGGCCGCGGCCATAGGGGCCAACCTAGACGTCGAGGAGCCGCGCGGCAAGATGGTCGTCGACATAGGAGGAGGCACCACCGACATAGCGGTCATCTCGCTCGGCGGCATAGTCGTATCCAAGTCGCTTCGCATAGGGGGAGACCGGCTCGACGAGGGAATCGTCCGCTACCTGCGCAAGCAGTACAACCTCGCGATCGGCGAGCAGACCTCGGAGAACCTGAAGATAATGATTGGCACCTGCCTTCAGGAGGACCCGGACACCAAGATGATCCTGAAGGGCAGGGACCTTGTCCAGGGGCTTCCGCGCCAGATCGAGGTGTCGAGCCTGAACGTCTCCATGGCGATAGGGGAGATGGTTCAGGCGCTGATTGATGGGGTCAGAAATGTTTTGGAGCTAACGCCCCCGGAGCTTTCAGCCGATATAATTGACAGGGGGATAGTTTTGACCGGAGGAGGCGCCCTTCTGAGAGGGCTCTCCGATCTAATCACCCGCCAGACCGGCATCAACTGCTTCACGGCCGACGACCCGATGGAGTGCGTCGCACTCGGTACGGGGCGAGCTCTTGCCGAGATAGACAAGCTCCAGGCCTCGGGCAGGAGCGGGATACTGGTCAACCGCAGAAAGGGTCGGAAGAAAAAGTTTTAACCGACCGGAGCGAAAAGCTACACGAGGGGTGATACATGATGCACCGAGGGCTGTACGCCGCCGCCTCGGCGATGATCGTCCAGGAGAGCATGCACGATGTGGTGGCCAACAACCTGGCCAACGTCGGGACATCGGGTTTCCGCAGAAGGATACCCGTCAACAAGTCGTTCCCCGAGGTTCTCATGGACAGGATAGAGAAGGTTTCCGAGGACGGAGAGATAAAGTTCGTTGGCCCCCCCTTTCAGCTGGGTCTGAAGGGTAAGTTCTCGATAGGCGACCTGAGCCTCGCCAACGTCTTCTCCGAGACATTCATGAGCACCGAGATGGGTGCGCTCCAGACGACGGACAACCCGTTCGACGTCGCTATAGTAGGAGAGGGGTATTTCGCCGTTCAGGATGGTGCCGGCAATACCTACTACACCCGCTCCGGCCACTTCCAGAAGAGCGCCGAGGGACAGCTTGTCACCGAGGACGGAATGATGGTGCTCGGCGACGGAGGTCCCATCGAAGTGGGCGACGCCTCGCGCTTCTCGATAACGGAGGACGGCAACGTCATGGCCGACGGAGCGTTGGTCGATATGTTGCAGATAGTCACCTTCGAGAACCCCACATACCTCCGCCAGGTAGGGCGCACCTCGCTCTCCGTCACGCCCCACTCGGGCGAGCCGGTGCCGGTGGAGGAAGTCCGTCTTCAGGCCGGCGCTCTCGAGATGTCGAACGTCAACGTCGTCGAGGAGATGGTCCGGATGGTGGAGGCGCACCGCGCCTATGAATCGGCCTCTAAAGTGCTCATGACTCACGACGAGCTCACGGGCAAACTGATAACGTCCTACGGCAGGACGGGTTAAGCGGGAGGAACAGTAAAATGCTAAGAGCCCTGTGGACCAGCGCAAGCGGCATGATAGCCCAGCAGACGAACCTTGACGTCACCACGAACAACCTGGCGAACGTCAACACCTCCGGTTTCAAAAAGAAAAGGGCGGACTTCGCCGACCTGCTCTACCAGATCAACCGCGAGCCCGGCGCTCCTGTCGAGCCGGCTTCGACCGTCCCGACCGGGGTGCAGGTGGGCCTCGGTGTAAGGGTAGTGGGCACACCACGGATCATGACTCAGGGAAACCTCCAGGTCTCGGACCGCCCTCTGGACATCACCATAGAGGGGGATGGCTTCTTCCAGGTCCTGCTCCCGAACGGTGATGTAGCCTACACCCGTGCAGGGAGCTGGAACCTTGACGGAGAGGGGCAGATCGTCAACTCCGACGGACTTCTTATAGAGCCCGCCATCCTCGTCCCCGAGGACGCAATGGAGATATTGATCAGCCCGGAGGGGCTGGTGTCCGTCACTATCGAAGGCGAGGCCGAGCCGGAGGAGATCGGCCAGATAGAGCTGGCCAGGTTCATCAACCCGGGCGGCCTGCTGGCCATAGGAAAGAACCTCTTCCTGGAGACAGCAGCGAGCGGCGCTCCCATAGTCGGAAATCCTGGAGACGACGGACTTGGACAGGTTCACCAGGGCATCCTTGAGATGTCCAACGTCCAGGTCGTCGATGAGATGGTCAACCTGATCATAGCCCAGAGGGCCTACGAGGCAAACTCCAAGGGAGTGCAGACGGCCGATGATCTCCTTCGGATAGCGAACGGAATAAAGAGGTAGTCCCGTAGTGCGGCTTAACTCGACCATAACGGAGCGGAGCGGCGCAAAGCCGTTCCGCTCCGTGTTCTTAACTACCCTCCTGTTTCTCCTCCTGTTCGCTCCCTGCCGTGCCCTTGCGGAGGACCTCGTCATAGAGACGAACAGCGCCGCGTGTGTGATGGGCGACCCCTTCCCTCTGTCGGAGGTCGCGCGCATATCGGGCGATCCGGGATTGGTAAGCGCCGCAGGCTCGATACTTTTCGACATCCCCCCCGACGGACGCCTGACCAGGGACGCCCTGCTGCAGGCCATAGTCGCGGGCGGCATAGGCGGCATCAGACTCAGGCTCGTCATGCCCCAGGAAATCCGGATAAGCCTCGACGAATCCCTTGAGGGGTCGGTCAGACGTCTCTCCGGCTGGAGGTGGCGCGTGGAAGTCGAGCCTCTCGGCCCCGTCCCGTCCGGCCGTATCGTCTCGCCTCTGTCGATCCCTCCGGGGTCTGGCTCTGCCACACTTCGCTTCCTGGACGACGGCGGAGACGAGCGAGCGCTCGCAGTACGACTGGCATGGAGCAAGCCGGCCGTGGTGGCCCTCGTTCCTTTGGAACGGGGGGCGGTTATCGAGGCTGCCCACGTGGCGATCCGCGAAGTGCGCGTCACCCGCTCCCAGCCGCTTGCCACAGAGATGGACGAGGTGCTGGGCAGAAAACTCGGAAAGAGCGTCGCTACCGGAGAGCCACTGCCTCTAAACTACCTGCTCCTGACTCCGATAATTCAAAGAGGAAACTCTGTTATAATAACTGTCAGAAAACCGGGGTTCATCGTAGAGGTCAAGGGCGAGGCCCTTGACGCCGGAGCGGAGGGAGACACCATAAGGGTCCGCAATCTGCAGAGCAAGACGGTGATACAGGCCGTGATAGTCGGCCCCGGAAGAGTGGAGGTGCGATGAGGGATGAAACGTATAGCGTGCGTAGCGGCCCTGCTGATTCTGATGTCGTCCGCGCACTGCCTCTGTGCGGAAGCGGTGTCGTTGTGGAGCGACAACGCCAACTGGGTGGCCGATCGAAGGCCGTCCGCAGTCGGAGATATAGTCACAGTGGTCGTCGACGAGAAGACCAAGACAAAGGACGAGGGAAAGACCGAGTCGACCAGGGCCAACGACAGCCAGGTGGACGACGGCATAGGCATTCTCGACTTCATCAGGGCCTTCGGCTTCAAGGCCTCGAGCAAGTCGACGGGCGACGGCACGACGGAGCGGTCGCACTCCGCGAAGGCGCAGATAACCTGCCTGGTCACGGATGTGCTTCCCAATGGCAACCTGATCATAGAGGGCACCAGGGACATAGCCACTCACGAAGAGACTTTGCAGCTCCACGTGATCGGCGTCATACGTCCTCAGGATGTCGACAGCTACAACAGGATCAGAAGCGATCTTGTCGCCAACGCCGAGATAGACATAAAGGGCAGAGGATCAATCTCCCGCCTGCAGAAGCCCGGCATACTGACGCAGATCATGCAGGCCTTATTCTAAGGGGGCTGACGGATACAATGAGAGTACACAGGGCGGTATTGATAGCCCTATCGCTGACACTGTTGGCGACGGGCGTCGTTTTTGCAGACCATCCGGATGTGCGGATAAAGGACCTGGCCGATGTCGAGGGAGTCCGGTCGAACCAGCTAGTCGGCCTGGGGCTCGTTATGGGCCTGCAGGGCACCGGCGACAGAAGCGCCATGGCAGTTCAGATGATCCGCAACATGATGGGGCAGTTCGGCATAACGGTCGACGACAAGTCCGTCCGCAGCAGGAACGTCGCCGTGGTCACGCTTACCGCGGAGCTGCCCGCCTTCGCCCGTCCGGGGCAGACCGTAGACGTCACCGCCAGCGCAATGGGAGACGCCAAGAGCCTTCAGGGGGGCACCCTCCTTCAGACCCCGCTGAAGGCGGCCGACGGCTCGGTCTACGCTGTGGCGCAGGGGCCTCTGCTAGTGGGGGGCTTCGCCGCCGAGGGCGCCGGAGGAGGCACGACGAAGAACATAGTTACTGTGGGCAGGATACCCGGAGGGGCGATAGTCGAGCGCGACGTGCCCACCTATTTCACAGCCGGCAGCCAGATCAACCTGCTGCTTCGCAACCCGGACTTCACCACGTCCGAGCGAATGGCGAGCGCGATCAACACCGCGTTCGGAAGCGTAGCGTCTCCGATAGACGCCGGAAGGGTGGCAGTCAATGTTCCGCCCCAGTACGAGTACTCTCCGGCGGCCTTTGTCGCAAAGCTGGAGACCCTCTCACTCCGACCGGACACAGCCGCCCGCGTGGCCGTGAACGAGCGCACCGGCACGGTTGTCATGGGCGGCAACGTCCGCATTGGAGCGGTGGCCGTAGCCCACGGGAACCTGACGGTCAGGGTGACGGAGAGCCCCGAGGTATCGCAGCCACAGCCCTTCAGCAGGGGCACCACCTCGGTCCAGCCCCGCACCGATATGGACGTCGACGAGGCGCCCGGCCAGTTCATAGCGCTGGACGCGACCAGCACCGTTCAGCAGCTGGTCGACGCTCTGAACTCCGTTGGCGCAACGCCCAGAGATGTAATATCCATCCTCCAGGCCATAAAAGAGGCCGGAGCGTTACACGGTGAACTGGTGGTGATGTAGATGGAGATAGAACCGCGCTTCGACTCGTTCGTTC
>JBAYOX010000080.1:0-7319 GCA_041678025.1 Aminobacteriaceae bacterium | reverse complement strand
GGCGGCCATCCCCGGCGGCTTCGGGACGGGGAAGACAGTGACTCAGCACCAGCTGGCGAAGTGGAGCGACGCGCAGATAGTGGTCTATATCGGCTGCGGTGAGAGAGGGAACGAGATGACTCAGGTGCTTGAGGAGTTCCCCGTGCTTGAGGACCCGCGCTCGGGCAGGCCGCTGATGGAGCGGACGGTGCTGATTGCAAATACGTCGAATATGCCGGTTGCAGCGCGAGAGGCTTCTATTTACACGGGGATCACCATAGCGGAGTACTACCGGGATATGGGGTACGACGTGGCACTCATGGCCGACTCGACGTCACGCTGGGCCGAGGCCCTGCGCGAGATCTCGGGACGGCTGGGGGAGATCCCCGCCGAGGAGGGCTTTCCGGCCTATCTTCCGACGCGGCTGGCGGAGTTTTACGAGAGAGCTGGGAGGGCCGCCACTCTGGGAGGGTCCGAGGGGAGCATTTCGATCATAGGCGCTGTGTCGCCTCCGGGAGGGGATTTCACGGAGCCGGTTACGAGGCACACGAAGCGCTTTATACGCTGCTTCTGGGCGCTTGACCAGCAGCTCGCTCACTCGAGGCACTTCCCCGCTATCAGCTGGACCGATTCATACAGCGAGTACGGCGACGAGGTCAGGGACTGGTACGAGACCAACGTCGACACGGCCTGGGGGACTCTGCGGGATAAGGCGAGGGCCCTGCTGGCGGAGGACGACTCCATCCAGCAGATCATCAAGCTGGTGGGAGAGGATGTGCTTCCGGATGGGCAGAGGCTGACCGCTCTCACGGCGTCGCTGCTGAAGAACGGCTATTTGCAGCAGGGGGCCTTCGGGGCCGACTCATACTGTCCGCCGCCCAAGGGGATTGCAATCCTTGGCATGATGATCGGCTTTCACGAGAGGGCGAAGGGGCTGCTTGCCCGAGGATGCCCTCTGTCGCTGTTGCGGAAGATGGGCGAGCTGGTGGAGCTCGCTCACCTCAGGGAGCTCTCTTGGGACGAGCCGGAGGCGTTCGAGGATCTGAAGAGGAGGCTCCTGAAGCGTATGATGGAGATCGACCGGGAACGCCTGGCGACACGCGTGGAGAGGGGCGGTGAGCAGAGATGAGCGATGCGGAATATGTCGGAGTGCAAAGTATTTTCGGGCCGTTCGTGCTGCTCGGGAGAATTCCGCACGCGGGGTACGAGGAGATAGTCGAGGTGCGGTCACCGGATGGTCGGAGCCGCCCAGGGCGAGTGGTGCTGCTGAGCGAGAAGGCGACACTGGTGCAGGTGTTCGCGGGGACGGAGGGGCTGTCGCCCTCCTCCACTTCCGTGCGCTTCACGGGCCATGAGCTGGAGATAGCTCTGTCACCGTCGATGTTGGGAAGGACGTTCTCCGGCCTGGGGGAGCCACTCGACGGATGCGGCCCGGTGCTGGGAGGCGTCCGCAGGCCGGTGAGCGGCGCGGCCATCAATCCGATGGGGAGGGAGTACCCGAGGGACTTCATCTCGACCGGTATTTCGTCGATAGACGTGCTGACGACGCTCATCCGGGGGCAGAAGCTGCCGATCTTCTCGGGCAACGGGCTGCCGCACAACGCGCTTGCCGTGCAGATAGCCACCCAGTCGAAGCTGGCGGGGGCGGAGAACTTCGCGGTGGTCTTCGCGGGGATAGGGATAAAACACGACGACGCGGCTTTTTTCCGGAACAGGCTGACCGCGGAGGGGCACGGGGGCAATCTGGTGCTCTTTCTCAACCTGGCGGATGATCCCCCGGTCGAGCGAATCGCGACGCCAAGGCTCGCTCTTACCACGGCCGAGTATCTCGCCTTCGACCTTGGGATGCATGTGCTGGTGATAATGACGGATATGACGAGCTACTGCGAGGCGCTGCGCGAGCTGTCGGTGGCGCGCGGGGAGGTGCCCAGCCGCAAGGGGTATCCGTCGTACCTGTACAGCGATCTTGCTTCTCTTTACGAGAGGGCGGGGGTGCTACGAAACGTACGGGGCAGCGTGACTCAGATACCTATTCTGACCATGCCGAACGACGATATCACGCACCCGGTGCCCGACCTGACTGGGTACATCACGGAGGGGCAGATAGTGCTGTCGCGCGAGCTGGAGGCGCGTGGGATCTACCCTCCGGTGGAGATTCTGCCAAGCCTGTCGCGACTGATGAAGGACGGGATAGGGGCGGGGTTCACCAGGGAGGATCATCCGAACCTGGCGGGGCAGCTTTTCGCCTCGTACAGCAGGGTGCACGATGTCCGCGCGCTGGCCGGGGTGGTCGGGGCCGACGAGCTGAACAGGGGCGACCAGGCGTTGCTGGCGTTCGGAGAGGCCTTCGAGCGGGACTTCCTGAGCCAGGAGGGCACGGAGAGCCGCGGGATTGACCAGTCGCTGGAGATCGGGTGGGAGCTGCTCTCCGCACTGCCGGCTCACGAGCTGTCTCACCTGTCAATGGATGACCTGGATAGGTTTATCAAGAAGCAGGCGTAAAGCAACCCCCTACCACCGTGTTAAAAACGGCGAATCCCGGCAGCGCCCGTCTTCAGGCAAGACAGTTATCAGGCTCAGGGATTTCTTAGAAAAGAGCGGGTCCACGATGCTTATCGTGGACCCGGTAAACAATAAGGATCGTCGCCGCAAGTTCAGTCCCTCCGCCAGACGTGAAGGCTACTCGATGGAGTCCCCGTCCTCCTCCATCAGGGGAAAGCCATATCCGCTCTGCAAGTGTGCACTTTTTCTTACTACGCAACGCTGTACGCCGTGTTCTTCCCTCGGCCGGTTTTCAGAACAAGTTTCTTTTCGACAAGTTCGTTCAAGACCCTTATCGCGCTGCTCTGCGACAGTCCGAGAGCTTCTTCTATCTCTTTTCGCGCCACCGTGTTTCGTCCCGCCATATACTTCAGAACCCGCGTTTCAGTCTCAGTAAGAGTCTCCTCCTCCGGCGTACTGCTACTTCGATAATTGACGTTGGGCAGGGTGATCTTGAAGGCGTTGTCGGAGAGTTCTATCGCCGGTTGCACTTCATGTCCGTGGTAGCACTCCATGATTTTCGGCATTCCGGTACCATAAGCCTCTATAAGGCGCAGACGGTAGAAGATCTCCGCCAGCCCACTGTTGCGGAGGACGGAGACACCGAGCATCAAATCGCCGTACCCTATCCCCTTCGGAAGCCCGCCGAGGGAGACAAACTCGATACGGTCGTCAAAGACACTGACGAGCGTGCTTGCGCTGTACGAGTAGTCGCGGTGCACAATTGCGTTGAGCAGCGCTTCGCGGAGGGCTTCCGGCGGGTAGTCGCGGATGTCGACGCGCTTCAGTCCGGAAACTTCTGCCCGTGTGCGATTAATGCGGTCGAGATAGTCGTATGCCTCTTCAAGCTGATGTAATATTGAGCCGGAGAACTCCATCCTGTCCTTGAACACCCTTTTGGAGGTGCCCTCGAAGACGGCGAGGCGGACCGTGTGGAAGCACTGGTCTGAGAGCAGCAGCGCCAGATTAGAAAAGGAACCGTCCTCGCCTATGAGCCCAAGCGTTCTCTTCTGCTCTGCACCGAACCGGGTCTTTTCCTCCCGGAATGCTTTCTCAGCGCTTTGAAACGTTAACTCCTGTATGAGCGACCGCGCAGTTTCGTAGTTGTCGCCGCTCGTCTCTTTGATCATCTTCAGAATAGCACTCTCCGTCGCCGGAACAGTGGACGCTCCCTGTCTGATGAAAACGCCCTCGGGACGCACGCCCTTTCCGGCGAGATAATACGGTCGCGCAGTGCCCCGCTGGACGTTGGCTATAACGACCATTCTACTCTCGATCTCCTTCGCTTCGCAGAGGAAAAACATCGTGACATCGGGTTTTATCGAGTCTCTGATGGAATTCGTCACCTGCAACATGACCGAATCGACGTCTGCTACTCCGACGATGGTTCCGTCGTCGTCGACGCCGATGCGTATCTCTCCTCCGTCCGTATTCGCAAAGGCTATAACTGTCTTTTTTATCTCCTCCGTGTACTCTCTCTTGAATTCGATCTTCAGGCTCTCTCTATTCATTTGAATGCACCTCGCCACTAGTCTGTCAGTAGCATACTCTTTCTTTTCATATTTAACAAGAACCGTGATTCGAATTGATTCGAATTGAATAGGACCGAAGGAGTGGTCTAAACGGCGGGATGTAGTATAATTTTTTCGAGCACGGCCTTTTTTCATAACATGTCGCGCCCGGAGGTATTTTGATGAGCGCATATTCCCTTGGTTTCAGCGAGTCAGTTGGAACACTGCACCCCACTATGTTACACGATTTTTTAATCGATTGAACCCTGCGAGGAAACTTTGCTATAATATTTGAGAGTTTTAATAGATGCTTGTCTGAGGTTTTACGGCTAAACGGACTAGAAGACCCTGATGAAAAGAGGGGGTTGGCTTGAGAGTACGCGCTATTGCGACGACGGTGATAGCAGTTGTGGCGGCACTTTTCACGGGTGCTGGATTCTTCCTGACGGATAACCGTTTTGATGTGCCGGTCACCCTCTTTTACGACGATGCGGACCTCACGGGCGCGGTGGTGTCCAAACAGGCGCTTCAATCCGTTGTGCTGGCGATGGAGTTCTTCAACGATAAGTCGTCCACGCACCGCTTCGTTCCGATCAGAGAGTCGAATCTCAATGTCTACCAGGCGATAGAGCGAGCTTCGGAGAGAAAGTCCGCGGCGATCATCGGTGGGATAAATGCCCCATTCTCGTCGTTGCTGGCCGATGCCTCCAGAAGGCAGGGTATCGCGTTTATTTCCATGGCCTCCGGGCCGAGCCTATCCCGGCCGAACGACCTGGTCTTCAGACCACGACCGGACAACGGCGGAAGGAAGCTGGGCAAAGAGGCTAAGGAGAGGGGTGCAGAGTCTTTTTCCGTGATTGTGAGCGGGTTCGCCGCCTCGCACGTACAGGACTTCATCCGGGATTTCCAGTCGGAGATAGGTGTCCCACCTAGGAGAACCATCTCCTTCAGCGGAGACCTCAGGTCGCATATCGATGAGCTGGATGAGTTGATTCAGGGCGTGGACGCGGTACTTCTCGTACTGCCAGACTGGCTTTCGGCCCTGGCGCTTCGAGAGTTGCAGCAGCGGTTCCCGCACATTCCGGTGTACCTGTCGAACTGGGCCGTATCGCACAGGATGCCCCTGCTGGCCGGGGCCTCCGGAGAGGGAGCCGTCACGTCGTCATATACGGTGGAGTCATGGGACGAGCCGGGCAACGAGTTCGTCCGCTTCGTGGCAAACACGTACACGTCGCATATTCCCAGAATGATACTGGCGATGGGGTACGACACGGTGGCGATGCTGGATTCGGCAGTAAGGCTTACAGGCAACAGCGAAAGAGACGCGGTCGCGGAGGCTCTGGCCTCTATGGACTTTGTGGACACCGTAGGAGGAGCCGTTCCGATGGACAAAAACGGCGATATTCAGCACAGGGGTGCCATCTTCACCATGCGCTCGGGGCGTTGGGTCAGAGAGAGCAAGGCGGGTGCCCCGTCCCCGTCCTCCCGCTAGAAAGAGGCGAAATCTTGATAGACAGACACTCCTTCTCAATCAAAACTCTCTTTTCAGTGATAGTGATAAGCCTTCTCGTAGTCTTCTGCCTGCAGGGAGCGATCAGCCTGTACACGGGGGTTTGCTCGCAGCTGCAGGTCATCAGGAAGCAGGGGGACTACGTGCTGCAGATGGGCTCGCTGATGCTGCGAAAACAGACTGAACAGAGGGAGGAGGGGCTTCGTGCCATCGTGGGGGGAGCCGATGCCTGCGACTCATGTCATGAGGTCCTGGTCGCCGCTGTTCTCGACGGAGACAGGATCGGGCGCGTGCTGAAAGGCTGGCTCCCCTCAGGGATGGCTCTGCCGGAGGAGCTTCTGTCCGAGGAGTGGCACATCAGCGACCTGGTGGACGTCTACGGTCGGAACCTGCTCACCGGAGTACGAAAGATCATGGGGAAGCGGGTATTCGCCGCGATCAGACTGAACTTTGAAGAGTTAAACAGTCTGGGAGACCACTCCCTAATCCCGGTGATCTCCGACGAGTTCGGCCAGATCGTCTGGCAGGGTTCGGCGCAGGTCTCCCCCGCTCTGTCACAGCATCTGAAGTCGCGCGGGTTCATATTCCAGAAGGACACCCGAAGCGAAGGGTGGGCCATGGTCAAGTCGTATCAGGGCTCTTGGGTTATGTTGCGGCAGGAGCCTTTAATCTACGGTCTTACTTTCAGTATGGCCTACCCTCTTTTCCCGCTGGTGCTGTCGGCGATGTCGGCGATTGCCTCTACCAGCGCGCTCTTCCTCTTCGCCCTTTTGATAGCCCTGCTACTTCTGGCTCTCTTGCAGAAAAGCGTGCTGAACAGCGTCACAGGCATCGCGGAGCTCGCCAACGAGATGAGCCACCACCTTTCGCAGATCGACGCCAGGGACCCCTTGAGCTCCGCCGAGACTCTGTTCTCGGTCACGGGGCGCTTCTCGGAATTCAAGAGGTCCTTTGTGAAGGAGACCAATCTGCTGGTCAATCATCTTAGGAACCTCTTCGAGGTTATCCTGCATCAACAGGAGGAGCTGACCGCCTTCAACGAGGAGACCGAGGCGATGAACCAGGAGCTGGAGCAGGTGAACAACAAGCTCCGCGGCAGAGAGGGGCTGTGGGAGCGCACACTTGAGTTCTCCCGCTCGTTCGCGCGCGACCAGGACGTGGGCGCGGCCATCTCTTCCACCCTGAAGACGCTGCTCGACGATGTCAACGGATTCGGTGCCCTTATCTCCTCTGTGGAGCAGGATAGGTTCCGGCTGATAGAGTGGGTGGGGTACAACGGCGAGATCGCCAACTTTTTCGTCGAGAAGAAGGGAATTGCCGCAGCAGAGAGCGTCATCACCCGCACTCCGATATGGATAGAGGACGTCCGCGCTCATCCGACCGCATATCCGGTGCACCCGATGGTGAGAAGCGAGCTACTCATACCTCTTTTCCAGGCGGGCGAGGAGGAGGGAGTGCTGGAGATCGCCTTCGACAGACCGATGAGGAAGGACCCATTTCTGATCGAGACTTTGAGCCCTGTCGCATCCTTCCTTGGGGGGCTCATCCACGGGGAGAAGCTGAGACGCGAGGTAAAGGCGTCCTACGCCTACCTGGCGGAGAAGCTACAGTTCGTCACAGGGATATACCACGACGAGACGGAGGCTCATATCGCTCGAATCGGAGAGTACTGCCGCCTGCTGGCACGCGAGACGGGGCGCGACGCGGGAGAGCAGGACGATATCGCCCTTTTCGCGCGGCTGCACGATATTGGCAAGCTGAGGATTCCTCACGGTATT
>JBAYOX010000079.1:0-7379 GCA_041678025.1 Aminobacteriaceae bacterium | reverse complement strand
TATCCCCCACGCAACAGCCCCGATGTCCTGGAAAAGGCGAAAGAGATCGCGGTACTCCGGGTGGTCCCTCATAAGGACAAGGTTGAAATCGTTTGGAAGGAGCCCGCAATAACGCCTGCTTTTAAGCTTTTCCAGCACCTGACTCCTCTCATGTTCGGCCTCCTCGATGGTCATCGGAAATCCGGAGTGGAACTCCTCCGCCAAAAGAGAGAAGGCCTTTGAAGTGGACATGCTCCACGAGGGAATGACAACGGCTACAGAAAACAGAGGCATGTCCCCTGAAAACGGCTCTACGTTCTCTCCTCTTCCCCCTACCAGGGCCCACTTTCCACCCTCAAGAAAGAAAGGCACGTCCGAACCTATCTCTTCGCACGGAACGGAGTTCCCCTCTCCAAGCAGGGCGTTCAACCACGATATCAGCGCCGCCGCGTTGCCGCTTCCTCCTCCCAGACCGCTTCCGGGCGGAATAACCTTGTGAAGACATACTCTCACGCGCGGGATACTACCCTTTTCGCCCGCCAATGCTAGGACATCCTCGAGGATATTTCTTCCTCTTACCGGCTCGCCTGTTACGATGATCTTGTTCTTTACATTATGGTCATAATTAGCCTCTATTGTCAATGTTTCTACGGACGGAAGACGATAAAAAAGTGAGCGGAGCTCGTGATAGCCGTCCTCTCGTCTTCCTGTGACGCGAAGGGTAATATTCAGCTTTGCCGCTGATTGCAGACAGTAGATCAAGGTTTGGGCTCCCTCCTGTGTTGCTGGAATAAAAAGTATGCCCCGCCACATCACCTGTGGAGGGGCATATTCTCTCTTACGTGGAAATTCGAGTTAACCTCTGTTCCCTGACAAAAGCTCCAACTCTACCTCTCTGGTCAAAAGCTCCGCATAGCTGAACGAGACCTTGCTGTCCTGGGATTCAACGTACAGGGTGAAAAGGTTCGGATAGGTCTCAAGGACAACTCCTTGGCGCTCTTCGACCTTGCGGCGCCCTTTTGCCGTCCGGTAACGCACTGTCAGGCCTTTGTACATTGCGACTTGTTCTCGGATGGATCTTATCGTTCCTGCCATTCGGGTCACTCCCACCAACTCGTCGTGACGAGAATGATAGCACATTTACTGAAAAATAGCAAATTTCGCGAGCCCCGTTTATTGATGGACCCGACATACTGTAATGCTACAGTCAACATTCACAACTGGCCGATGAGGGCTAGAGAGTCAATCCACCGGAGCTCAGGGGTCCGCGGGGCGTTTTTTCAGCCTTGAGGGTATCAGTATTCGCGCCTCTCCGGCACGTCTGGTGTACCCCTTGGCGTCGAAGTACTCTAGAAGGGGAAGGATAAATTTTCTTGTGCTGTCGGTTAGGTCCCTGACCCTTGCAAGAGTAAAGCCCTCCTTCTCCTGAAGGAGGAGGTCAATCAGCCTCTCCTCTATCTCGACAGAAAGGACAAATCCGGCCACGATGGACACCATCCCCGTCTCGCGCATCTCCTTCAGCAGGGAGGTAAAGCGCTTCCCGTCCAGGCCGGACTCGCTGGCCAGCTCCTCTATCAGAGGGGGCTGAAACACCCTCTGTCGGCAGATGGCCAAAAGCGACTCTGACTCCCTCGCAAACCGTTCATCGTCACGCGGAGTGAACGTGCTCAGCCGGACAAACCCCTCCTCGGTGGAGATAACGCCGCTGGCAGCAAGCATCTCCAGGAAGGCCCTCGTAGTCCTCGGTTCGAAGCCCTTCAGCGCGCTTCTAGCAAGCTCGTCGGCGACCGCTCCGCTCTGCGACGGGTGCGCTTCGTGGAATTCCCTTAGAAAAGAGACCACAGCAGTTGCCAGCCTATGAACCACCCCGGAGGAGAGATACAGCTTCCTCTCCCCCTGAAGGAATACCGGTCCTGTCGGAGCTCCCTCCTCGCCTGCCCCCTTGCGCATTTTTTCTCCAATACGCATCACGTCGGCAGGGGTCTCCTGTAGGTACCGTACGACCTCGTCAAGGCTGAGAATTCCCGATGAATCCAGCAGAACCATAAAGCGCTCCTCGAGCGACTCCGACCGTGCAAGGGCCGATATTCGCTGCACGCAGGCCATCCTGGCCGCCCTACCTCTCGGCTTGGCCGCGTATGCTGAGAGGACGCGCCCCCCGGCGATGGTCTCAAGAGGGCTGTACCTGCGGATCACGAACCTCTGATCGACCAGGCAGACTATCTCCTCCTCGGTGATGATCTGAGCCGGGACCGTCTCCCCGCCCCTGATCGACGTAGATTGAAACAGTGAGATTCTGGCCGTCACATCCGACGTCCCTATGTGAAGGCGCACCCTCTGCCAGTGTCTGAGGGAGGGTACGCTCTCGAGAAGGCGAAGCTCGCACTCGAAGCACCTGGTCGACGCGTATATCCCCTCCGCAGCCAGGACGTCGCCCCTTGAAATTTCGTCGATCGAGACCCCGGCCAGGCTGACGGCGACCCTCTGACCCGCCCTTGCGACGTCCGCGTTCGCGCCGTGTACCTGAACGCCGCGTATTCGCCCCTCCCGCCCCGACGGCAGCACCACGCCCTCATTCCCAGGGCGCAACTCCCCCCGATAGGCCGTGCCGGTTATGACAGTTCCGAAGCCCGACATCGGGAAGGTCCTGTCCACGGGGAGGAAGAAAGGCCCCTTTCTTGGCCGCGGGGTTATCCTGTCCACAAGGAGCATCAGCTCGCGTCTAATGAGGTCTATGTTGGTCCCCGAGATCGCTGACACAGGTACGATCGGCTTGCCCTCAAGAAATGTGCCCCTCAGATAGTCGCGCACATCCTCAAGTGCCAGCTCCATCAGCTCGGAGTCTACTACGTCCGTCTTAGTAAGGGCGACCAGCCCGTCCTTCACCCCCAACAGGCCGAGTATCTCCAGGTGTTCCCTGGTCTGAGGCATGACCCCCTCGTCCGCCGCCACCACCAGGAGCACTCCGTCGATTCCCGAGGCCCCTGCCACCATCTGGCGGATGAATCTCTCGTGCCCCGGCACGTCGACAATGCTCACAACACGCCCGTCGTCCAGCTTCAGCGGAGCGAAGCCCAGCTCGATGGTGATGCCGCGCTTCTTCTCCTCCGACAGCCGGTCGCAGTCGACCCCCGTCACGGCGCGAACCAGGGTGGTCTTGCCGTGATCGATATGTCCGGCCGTTCCGAGCACCAGAGATATCTCTCTACCTTCCATCGCCGTCACCCACTCCGCTACCCCGAGCGGCACCACTCCGTTCAATATGGCCGAACGCCCTGACTATGCGTTCTTCATCTCCCTGCAAAAGGGTTCGCACGTGTATCAGGACCTCGTTCTCCCTTGCGCCGGCCACCACTGGGGGAGTAGATTTCCTCAGCAGCTCCTGAACCCTCCCGGCGCTTCCCCATCTAGGCAGAGAGACGGCAACCCCCCAGCCGGGCAGATCCTTCGCGGGGAACGCACCCCCGCCGACAGCGTCGTCTACCTCGGTGACAGAGCACTCTGCGTGCGGAAGGGCGGCCTCAAGGTGACCGCAAAGGGCTTCAGCCCTCGCCCTCAGGAGATCCTCTCCGATCGACAGCATCGCGACCGTAGGTATCTCCCTCTCATCGCCCCTCAGATACAGCCTGAGAGTGGCCTCAAGCGCCGCCAGAGTCATCTTGTCCACTCGGAGAGCTCTGTGAAGAGGGTACTGTCTGAGTGCCTCCACCAGGTCCTTCCTGCCGGCCACGCCACCTATCTGCGGGCCGCCGAGCAGCTTGTCGCCAGAGAAGGTCACAAGGTGCACTCCCTGCCTCAGGCAATCCCCGACAGTTGGCTCGCCGGAAAGGCCGTAGTTCGATAGATCCAGCAAGGTACCGCTGCCCAGGTCCTCGATGAAGTGCAGCCCCCTCTCGTCGGCGAGCGAGGCCAGCTCCTCCCGAGGAGGAGAGGAGACGAAGCCCTCCATTCGGAAGTTGGAGGGATGCACCTTCAGGAGTGCGGCGGTATCCTCCGTGATCGCCCTCTCGTAATCCCTGGTATAGGTTCTGTTGGTCGATCCGACCTCGACAAGGCGGACCCCGGAGAACTCCATGATCTCCGGTATGCGGAAGGAGCCGCCGATCTCCACAAGCTCCCCCCTGGAGACGACGACCTCCCTGCCCTTGCAGAGAGCCGCCAGCGACAGTAGCACCGCCCCGGCGTTGTTGTTGACCGCAAAGCCTGCCTCAGCGCCCGTGACGCGTCGTATCAGCCACTCCACGTGATCGGTCCGCGAGCCCCTTTTACCCTCGTCAAGGTCGTACTCGAGTGTGCTGTAGCTTCGCGCGACCGACAACACGGCATCCGCTGCCTCTTCAGCCAAGCAGGAGCGCCCCAGGTTTGTGTGGACCACAACCCCTGTGGCGTTTACCACGGGAATCAGGCTGAACTCCGACGCCTTCCTCATGGACGGAAGCGCCCTTGACAGCACCTCCTCGACCGACGCGCCCGTCAACCTTCCTCCGATGAGATCCTCCCTCGCCGAGGAGAGGGCCGAGTCCAGCAACGACTTGGCGGCCTCGCGTCCGATAGCTGCGAAAAAGGGCGTTACAAGAGGGCTGCTTAAAAGGATGTCCATAGATGGGAGCGAGCGCATATCGACTTCTTTTTCAGTTATTCTCAAGTCTGATCAACCACCTTCCTCCACCCAACGGCCACCGGGCCGTGTGAGTAGGGATTTACTATTTGTCCTCAGTCCTATTCTACATTATAATTGGGCATGCGGAGGATCGAGCTCTATGACATCTCCGCGATCTTCCAATACACAGAGCCTGGAGGCATAAGCCATGGATAGGATAGACGCTCGGGGAAGAAGCTGTCCTCAGCCGGTGATAATGACGAAGGCGCAGGTCGAGAAGGGCGGAAAGGAGTTCGAGGTACTGCTCGACAACGCAGTGTCCGCCTCGAACGTGAGGCGTTTTTTGGAGTCTCACGGTTACTCCGTCCTGATAACGGACGAGGACGGGACTATCACGATACAGGCCGTAGCAACCGGAGAGACGGCTAAACAGACTCCCGCTGCTACCGGAGAGGGGCGCGAGGATCCTCGGGCGGGTGCTCAGGACGAAGAGAGCAGGTCGAAAAAGACACCTGCGACAGCCGGGCTAGGATCATTCGGAGTCCTTATCACAAACTCGCTTCTCGGCGGATCCGACCCCCTTTTAGGGGAGGTGTTGATGAAGAGCATGCTCGGGACCCTCTCTCAGACGGAGCCCCTTCCCATGGTGATCGCCCTCATGAACGAGGGAGTCAAACTGGCGGTGAAGCACACCTCGACGCTCGACCATCTGACAGCCCTGGAGCAAAAGGGAGTGAAGATCCTCGTATGCGGCACATGCACCACCCACTTCGGGCTTACTGATGATATCGGAACCGGTGTAATCTCAAACATGTTCGAGATTATGGACTCTATTCTTGCTGTGGACAGGGTGCTCACCATCTAGAGGAAGCGCGCTATACGATCAGCCTCCAGATGGCGTTTGCCACCCTCATACCCCTTGGGGAGAGGGCCAGAGATGATTCTGTCTGAATAAAGCAGTCGGAAGGGACGTTCTCCCGCAGAGCGGCCAGGATTCCGGACAGCCGCTCTGTGCCGTGCCGGGCGGAGAACTTTTCGTAGACAATACCGCTGGACGTGCGCAGCAGCAGGACTGCCGCCTCGCGCGCGTTCGCGTTCGCGTCCAGCCTTTCCACTGCCGAGACGGCGCTGCTCACCCTCTCTATCACGGCGGTGTAGTCTGCGACGGACTGCTGGTTGCGGTACCTGATGCCGCCAGCGTACCCCCATGCCCCTGCCCCGAGGGCAAGCACCTGGCCGCACGTCCAGTACGCCCTGTTGTGCCGGCACTCCCTGCCGGGGCGGGCGAAACTGGCTATCTCGTACTGCTGGAGGCCGTTCCTCGGGAGGTGCCACTGGGCCCATCTGTAATACCCGTACCCCTCCTCCGGCCGCACCTCCTGCTGCTGAGACCACCTGCACCTTTCGTCTATGGATAGCTGGTATAGCGACAGGTGATCCGCCCCGAGCGACACGGCGTCTCTGACCGACCGCGCGAACGTCCGCAGCGTCTGCCCCGGCAGGCCGAAGATCAGGTCAGCGCTTACGGAGAAGCCCGCGTCGGAGCACAAGCCGATTGCCACCTCGGCCTTTCCGGCGTCGTGCAGCCTTTCAAGCAGTCTCAGTTCGCCGTCGTTCAGGCTCTGAACTCCGACGCTCACCCTAGTGACGCGGTGTTCTCTCCAGACGGACAGATGCTCCTCCGAGAGAGAGTCAGGGTTTGCTTCGATGGTGATCTCGATATCCTCTGTCTGCGGGATGCTGTCGCGCAGACATGTCAGAAGGGCGCTCCACTGGGCCGCAGTCAGCAGTGTCGGCGTCCCCCCCCCGAAGTAGAGAGTGGCCGCTCGCGCCGTACCTCCGCTCAAACGGCCTCCGTAAAAGCCCGCCTCCCTCTCCAGAAGCGAGCAGAAGTCCTCGATCTCACCCTCGGACGGCACATAGCTGTAGAACGAGCAGTACGGGCACTTAGCCGCGCAGAAGGGCAGGTGTACATAGATAGAAAAATCCTCTCCGCACGAGAGGATTCGTCCCGCAATCTCTTCTCCGTCGCTACTCCTCATCCTCCTCCACCTTAAGGAAGGCCAGGAAGGCCTCCTGTGGAATCGACACGCGCCCTATCTGCTTCATGCGTTTCTTCCCTTCCTTCTGCTTCTCAAGCAGCTTGCGCTTTCTGGTGATATCGCCGCCGTAGCACTTGGCGAGCACGTCCTTGCGGAGGGGCTTCACGTTCTGGCGAACTATGACCTTCTTTCCTATAGACGCCTGGATGGGCACCTCGAAAAGCTGGCTGGGGATGAGCTCCTTGAGCTTTCGCACAACGGCCTGCCCACGGGTGTAGGCAGAGTCGCGGTGACAGATGAACGAGAAGGCGTCGGCGGCCTCGCCGGCGATCAGCACATCGACCCGCACCAGGTCGGAGGCTTTCAGCCCCGTGTGCTCGTAGTCGAGCGACGCGAAGCCTCTCGTGTGCGACTTCAGCTTGTCGTGAAAATCTATTATGAACTCTGCCAGAGGAAGCTCGTATATAAGCCTCACCCTGTCGGGGGCGAGATAGTCCATCGATATATAGACCCCTCTCTTCTCCTGACAGAGCTTCATCACCTTCCCGACGTAATCCGACGGCACGAACAGTGTGAGCTTTATCATCGGCTCCCTTATCTCGTCGATATCCCCTAGCTCCGGGAAGTCCGACGGGCGGTGCGCCTCTATGACCTCGCCGTTTTTTGCGGTTATCTCGTATATAACGTTCGGAGCTGTTGCGACAAGCTCCACATCGAACTCCCTGCGCAGACGCTCCTTCGACACGTCCATATGGAGC
>JBAYOX010000078.1:0-7443 GCA_041678025.1 Aminobacteriaceae bacterium | reverse complement strand
GTGCCGCAGTTGCCGCACTCGTTGCACATGCCGTCCAGGTGCAGAATCTGGTGCCTGCCGTCGACCACTATGAGCACGTTTGCCCTGTTGGGGCATACGTCGCAGCAAATCTCGCAGATCACGCCGCAGTCAAGGCAGCGGGAGCCATCCGTGTTCTCCTTTACGGCCTCCTTCAGCACTCCCTTTCTCCTGTAGATAGAGGGGAGGTCCCGAAGCAGCTCTGTCACGGCAAAGTCGGGGGAGATCCCCTCTTTTGCAAGGATGCTCCTCGCAATCGTTTTGGCGTCGGCTATCCCCTTTACCACGGTGGCCGGGCCAGCCTTGCAGTCCCCCGCCACGTACACGTTGGAGAGCGAGCTCTCGTTCTGCTCGTTCAGCATAGGCCTGCCCTTCGCGTCGAGGCCTATTCCAGCCGCACTGAACAGGGGCGTGTCCACCTTCGCGCCTGTGGCGCCTATGACAGAATCGGCCTTGACAGCGACCATCTCTCCAGTGCCGATGACGCCTCTGCGGCCTGATTCGTCCCTCTCTCCCAGCGTCATCCTCTCGCAAAGGAGTTCACTGCCGTCGTAGCTCACAGGTGCGAGCAGCTCCATGAGCTCCACTCCGTCCTGCAGTGCTAGCCTTATCTCCTCCGGCTCGGCGGGCATGAAGGCCTTTGTTCGCCTGTAGACTATTATCGAGCGCTTTACTCCCGGTGCTCTACGGGCCGCGCGGGCGCAGTCCATGGCGACGTCGCCGCCTCCTATCACCGCGACCGTCTCTCCAAGCTCGACCATTCCGCCCTTCTCCTTGTACTCCTGAAGGAAGGCGAGGGCGTCGATTACCTTCTCGGCCCCCTCCTTTACCGGGCAGACGCCGGGGCTCCACGCCCCGGTAGCGATGACGACATAGTCGTAATCCTTCCTGAGCGCCTCGATGCAAGTCTGTTCGGCTCCGAAGGCGAACTCCACTCCGGTTCTTTCGGCCATCTCGACGTCGCGCGAGATCATATCCGTGTCGATGCGGAACTCCGGGATCGCGTACCTGACTATTCCGTAAGCCTCTGGACGCCGCTCGAACACTTTTACCTGCATTCCGTTCCGCCTGAGGAAGAGAGCCGTGCCCACTCCGGCCGGGCCTGCACCTATGACTGCCGCCTTTCTGTCCGTTTTCAGGCCTGTCTGTTTTATGCTGGCGGTGTAAGAGTCCTGCGCGTTCAACACCGCGACCTTCTTCATCTCCCGTATCTCCAACGGATGCTCATAGTCCAGCCTGGTACAGACGTGCTGGCACTGGTGGTCGCAGATTGTGCCCGTTACCGCAGGAGAGCTGTTGTCCATCGCGATGGTCTCGAACGCCTCTTTGTACCTTCCCTCATCCACAAGCCTGAGGTAGACGGGAATCTGCTGGTTGATGGGACACCCTCCATCCTCGCACGGTGCCTTTGCACAGTCGAAGAGCGGGAGCGCCGAGTCTGTCTTTCTGGAGCCAACAGGACGTGCTTCCTTTTTATGGAAGGGGTTGTCAAGGGCGCTTTTTACCAGCGCGTCCAGAGCGTCGACGTCAACTCCCTTAAACGCGCCGTCAAGCAGAGGCTCCACCTTTACCGCGATCTGATTCAGCCGCTCGTAGCCGCCCGGCTTCAGTATTGTGGTCGCCATGCTGATGGGCTGAATGCCCGTCCTGAGCAGGGATTCTATGTTAAAGAAGTCCGCGCCTCCGGAGTATGAGATCTGCAACGAACCGCCGAACTCCCTGCTCAACCTGGCGGCCAGGGTCACAGTCAGGGGGAAGAGAGAACGTCCGGACATGTACATCTCCTCTCCGGGCAGCTCGTTGTTTTTGATGTTGACCGGGAAGGTGTTCGTCAGCTTGACGCCGAACTCGTGCCCCATCTCTCCCGCGTACTGCTGCAGCCGCTTGAGCATCTCGACGCCGTCCTTGTACTGAAGGTCGTGCCTGAAGTGGTGATCGGTGAAGTCCATATAGCCGTAGCCCATTCTATCGAGCAGCTCCCGTGCCGTCTCGTACCCCAGCAGGGTCGGATTGCACTTGACGAAGACGTTCAGCCCCTTCTCCTTCAGCAGATAGCGTGAGATGCGCTCTATCTCGTCCGGGGGGCACCCGTGCAGTGTGGAGAGGGTGATCGACCTGCACAGTCCGCTTTCAATAGCGTCAAGGTCAGTGGCCGTGAAATGACTGAACTTCTCGATATTAGCCGAGAGCCACCCCTTGCACTTTCTCCAGATATCCGTGGAGGAAGCATCCTTCAGTCCCTCTATGAACGTATCGATCTTTGGCGACTGAATGCCCTTGAGGTCGTATCCAACGCTCATGTTGAAGGCGAAGTCGCGCTTCGGACTGATCCCGAGCTCTTTTGCAAGAACCTGTATTGCGAACCACGCCTTGACGTACTCCGCGAATGCCTCCTGTACAGTAAGCTCGGTGGACCACTCCACGTTGTACCCTTCATCACGGGCGTTGATGCACGGTTTGGCGACGGCTTTGCGAAGCTCCTCACCGTCCATTATCTGGACGGTCTTCAGCTCTATGAAACGCGCGCCCGCCAGGTAAGCGGCTATGGTGTTCTGCGCCAGCTGGGAGTTGGGTCCTGCCGCCGGTCCGATAGGGGATGCTATCTCCTCGCCGCAGACCACTATATTCCTGCCTGAGCTATTTTTATAGAACTTTTCCTCTCTCACCCCCAGGATGGACCCCTCACTCTTGTGTTCGGCAAGCATCCAGTCCATCAGACTCCCGAAGGGAATCATCCTCATGATGTCGCTCATTTTCGCACCTCCAGTCGGGTATTCTTTTCAAAACCGCCGGAGACACTGTCTCCGGCGGTCGTCGGTCTCCTGTCAAACTGCATCTAGGCTCGTGAGCGGATTGCCTTCAAAACCTTTTCGGGAGTTAGCGGAAGATCGTAAATACGCACACCGATTGCGTCGTAGATGGCGTTTGCTATCGCGGGTGCCGGCCCGTTGATGCCTATCTCCGACACGGACTTGGCGCCGTACGGCCCCGTGGGTTCGTCCGATTCCACCACAACCGTCACCATTTCAGGAAGATCCAGCGTGCCGTATATCTTGTAATCCCAGAAGGAGTTGTTTGTCATGCCACCGTTCTTATTAAACAGATACTGCTCGGCTAGGGCGAAGCTGATGCCATTGACCGCCGCCCCCTCGATCTGCCCCTCGGCGAGTTTTGGGTTCACCGCCTGTCCGCAGTCGCCCACCGAGACGAACTTCACAACCCGAACCTTGCCGGTCTCCGTGTCGACGTCGACGTCGGCGAACTGGGCCATGAATGGGGGAGGCGATTCAACCCCCGTGAAGGAGGCGGACGCCTGAATCTGGAACTGGTCCTTGCTGTAAAGGGCGAAACAGGCGACCTGTGAGAAGGAGGTCTCCTCTCCCGTCGCCCTGTTCACTACCCTGCTCTCAGCCAGAGATAGCTGCTCCAGGGGCGTGCCAGTCATAGCCGACGCCACGGAGAGAATCTGGTCGCGAATCTTCTCTGCGCATGTAAGCACCGCGCGCCCTGAAACGTATGTCGTCGACGAGGCGTATGCGCCGACGTCGAATGGAGTCAGATCCGTATCCGAAGAAAGGACTATGATCATCTCGAGCGGGACGTTCAGGGCCTCTGCCGCGATCTGGGAGAGTATCGTGTCCGAGCCTGTGCCTATATCGGTCGCCCCCACCATAAGGTTGAAGGAGCCGTCATCATTCATCTTCATCGAGGCGCTGGCCATGTCGACCTGCGGGATTCCTGAGCCCTGCATCGCGACGGACGCTCCTATGCCCTTCACTAACGGGCCGTCGGTGATCCTCTTGCCTCGGAGACCGTGCCAGTTTATCTCTCTGGTGCCGATGTCGATGCACTCGTCCAGCTTGCAGGATCTTACTATCTGGCTTACTCCCTCGGTACCCTCGCCTATCGCCTCGAAGACGGCCGAGGTCTCGCCCACTCTGATGTGGTGCTTCTTCACGAAGTCCAGGAAGTCCACTCCCAGAGTGCGCGATATCCCGTCGATATGCTGGTTGAAGGGGAAGTACCCCTGAGTGGCCCCGTAGCCGCGGTATGCCCCTCCGACCGGAAGGTTGGTATAGACGGTCCTCCCCGTGAAGTTCATGTTCTCTATCTTGTTGAAAAGAGGCAGCACCTTCGAGGCGGCGTTGGAAAGCACCGTGAGAGCATGAGCCCCGTAGGCGCCGCTGTTCATAACATCGTTCATATCCATCGCCGTCATGGTTCCGTCCTTCTTTACCCCTGTCTTTATCCTCACGCGCATCGGATGTCGCGTGCGGGCGGAGGTGAACACCTCCGGGCGGGTCATCTCCGCTCTGACGCTCCTCTTGTGTTTCCATGCAGCAAGAGCGGCGTATAGCTCGACCAGCACCTCCTGCTTGCCTCCGAAGCCCCCTCCTATCCGCGGCTTGATCACCCTGATCATATGCGCCGGGATGCCCGTAGCCTTGGCTACGATGCGTCTTGAGTGGAAGGGCACCTGGGTGGATACCACCAGCACCAGCCTGCCCTTTTCGTCGAAGTAGGCCGAGGCGTTATGCGGCTCGAGCGCGCAGTGCGACGCCTGGTGCGTTCTGAAGGTCTCGTCCACTACGAAGTCCGCCTCCGAGAAGCCCTTCTCGATGTCTCCGTAGGAGAAGAGCACCTCACCGGCGACGTTCTCCTCAGGCCGGTAGGCCACGGGGAGCGGTGCGTAGGCATCCTCTCCGTCGTGAAGCTTCGGAGAGTCGCTGTCCATCGATCTCTCAGGATCGAACAGCGCCGGAAGCGTTGAATATTCGAGCTTCATCGCCTTAGCTCCTGCCCGCGCGCCCTCAAGGCTCTCCGCCAGGACTGCCGCGACGATCTCGCCTACGTACCGCACTCTCCTGTTAAAAAGACGCGTGTCGTAGGGGGACGGCTCCGGAAAACCCTGCCCCGCAGTCGAGAAGAGCGGAGACTCCGTGTTGAATGCATGAAAGACATCCACCACTCCGTCGACTGCCCGCGCCGCAAAATCGTCGATGGACAGAATGTCGCCGTGAGGTACGGTGGAAAGGGCGAAGGTCAGAAATAGCGGGTCGCGAAGCTCGCAGTCGGAGGCGTACCGTGCGTTACCGCACGCTAGAGACAGGGAATCAACCTTTTCAACTGATTTTCCAACAATAGTAAGCTCAGTCATGTGCGCTCATCCTCCTTGAAGCGAGTCTAACCGCCTCGATGATCTTGACGTATCCCGTGCAGCGGCAGTAGTTCCCGTCCAGTGCGGAACGAATATCCTCATCGGTCGGATTGGGGTTACTGCGCAGCAGCGCCAGGGATGCCAGTATCATCGCCGGCGTGCAGAATCCGCACTGTATGGCCCCGGTCTCCACAAATGCCGTCTGGAGAGGATGAGGCTCGTGGATGGTCCCCATGCCAGCCACGGTAAGAACATCCTTGTCTATGGCCGACGCCGCGAACACCTGGCAGGAGTTCACAAGCTTCCCGTCGAGAAGCACGGAGCAGGCACCGCACGATCCCTCGTCGCAGCCTCTGTGGACCTCCGGATGGCCGTTGGCTCGCAGAACGTCCAGCAGAGTGGCCTCCGGCTCGAATGACCACTCAACCCTGCGACCGTTCACCACGAATGACCCGTTCATCTGGACTTCACCTCCTCGATCAGAATACCCTTCAGCCCTCTTTCGACCTGAAGAGCGGCCATTTCGGACAGGTACTCCGGCGACCCGGCGGGCTTTCTGCCGAACTTGACCGAAGCCATCTTCTTAACATCGAGCTTTTCAAGGGCGGAGAGGTCGCCGCCGGAGAGTGTTTCTTCAAGCTCCGTTAGACGCAGTACCCTGTCAAGTCCGCCTGCGACCGCTATTCGTACCTTCTCAAGGCTGCTGCCGTTCTTCCTTGCGAGGATGGACACAGTGAATGCCGGGTAGTCGAACCCTACTCTTGTCTCCCTGTGATAGTAGGAGAGCCAGTCGATCGCGTCGGGGAAGAGAAGAGTGGTTATCAGGCTACCTTCGAGAAGAGACCTGTCGGCGAGCCATGCGCTGAAGCTGTACGTACCGGCGTTTTTTCCGTCCACGCACACGCTCCCTAGAAGGACCGACATTGGTCCGATGAGATCGGACCACAGGGGGAAGAGCGCAGCGGACCCGCCCAGGGTTATCCTGTTTCTCAGCGGAGTCGACGCGGCTGCTCCCAGTGCTTTTCCGAGAAGGCAGTCCGGATAGAGGTTCGCGAGGCTCTCTGCAACTTCTGCGAAGCTCATCGCCGCGCCTGTTTCGAGGATGCCCTTGTCGATCTTTAGAGAGTCAAGGCCCAGTTTGGAGAGATCCACCACTCCTTTCAGGGAGGAAATGCCGTTTTTGATCAGACTGGTTCCTCCGCCGTGAGCCGCCACCCTCTCTCTGCCGAGATACATAAGGGCTTCGTCTATAGTATCCGGGAAATACCATTGAACTGTACTCATTTTTCTCCCCCTTTTTTTAGATATAGCTACACCCGTAGATCGCTCCATAGGAACGAACATATTCAGCTAACCTTATAACATTCAATGTAAACTGTCCAGAGGGGGGGTCAGATTAAAGTTTCAAGAATATCTGAAAGGGGACGCCCTGTCTCTCTTTCCACTATCCTGGCCGTCTTTCTCGCTGTGGCGTATCGCCTGCGAATCGACGCCCAGGCGTTACGGTCCGTTCCGAACCTGCCTCTCATCTCTTCTTTCCTGTCGCGCAGCGAAACGAGCTTTGTGTCCTTCACCAGCTTGTCAGAGAGGTGAAGTATGGCGGCTTCTATCGGAGCCGAGGCGGGCAGATCCTTGTGGCAGGCGCCTACAGCGGCTAAGAGGGGGAACCCGTGAGACCTCATGTACTCTTCCCCCTTGCGTACATGTCCCTCCTGGTGTCTGCAGACGTCGTGAAAAAGTGCAGCGCCCCGCAAAATGGGGAGGTTTATCTCGATTCCGTTTCGTTGTAATGCGATCCCTATGGCCAGAGAGACGGATGCCACTGCGTCGCAGTGACGACGAACCCGCTCGGGAGTTTCCGCGATCTCCCATAAGGCGAGCCGTTCGTTTCTTGAAGGGGTGAAAAACATTTTGAAGCGGCGGATGACCTGCTCGTAATCCTGTTGAGTATCCATGTCCATCAGGACGCCCTCGTCCGACACTGGGTGTTCTGCGTTCGAAACAGCGAATGATTCCCAGACGGCGCGCAATCCGCCATCGCCGGAGTGGTTAAGTATAGAGGGGATAAAGGAAGCGCCGACCAGAGGGGGGTGACCTCGCCTGCCTCTGAATACCGGGTGCAGTACCGTGTCAGAGGAAGCATGCCGGGACAGCGTACGAAGAGTGGAGACGCGGACGGTCGGAATGTCCGCAGGCAGAATGAAGAAGGCCTCTGTGCCCGCAGGCAGAGCAGTGACCCCGGCCTGCACGGATGTGAACATACCTTG
>JBAYOX010000077.1:0-7499 GCA_041678025.1 Aminobacteriaceae bacterium | reverse complement strand
GAGGAGATCTCCGACCACGGCATAGGAAACGGCATATCGCTACTCATCTTCGCCGGTATAGTGGCGAGGGTTCCCGAGGCCATAGTCCAGAGCTGGCACATGATACGCCTCGGGGAGATGAACTTCCTGATACTGCTGCTGGCGCTGGTTCTGATGGTCGGCGTCGTGGCTGGCTGCATAATGCTCCAGGAGGGGCAGAGGCGCCTTCCGGTGCAGTACGCAAAAAGGGTCGTAGGCAACAAAGTCTACGGTGGGCAGAGCACGTTCATCCCGCTCAAGGTGAACCAGGCTGGAGTAATCCCCATAATCTTCGCATCCTCCGTGCTGCTCTTCCCCTACTCGATTGCCAAATTCTTCTCGGGCGACATCGCCCTCTTCTTTCAGAGGATATTCGGCCCGGGCAGCTTCGTCTACACAATATTCTACGTGCTCCTGATCATCTTCTTCTCCTACTTCTACACGGCCGTCGTCTTCAACCCGGCCGATATCGCAAACAACATGAAGAAGTACGGCGGATTCATCCTGGGCATACGTCCGGGAAAGCCGACGTCGGATTTCATCGAAAGGGTCATGAGCCGCATTACGCTGGCGGGAGCGGTATTCCTCGCCTTCGTGGCGCTGGTACCAAATCTGATGACCTCCTTTATGGGGATAACGAGCTTTTACTTCGGCGGAACGGCCGTGCTGATAGTCGTCGGAGTCGCGCTCGACACAGTTCACCAGATAGAGGCGCAGCTTCTGATGCGCCACTACGAGGGGATCCTCAAGCGCAAGGACAAGGCCGGCGGCCTGCTCCGTTATTAGGAGAAGCTCAAGGATGAGGATAATTCTTCTGGGTTCACCTGGAGCGGGCAAGGGAACGCTGGCGGAGGAGATAACCAACAAACACCCTGCGGCGCATATCTCTACAGGTGACATCCTCAGAGAGAACGTCAGGAAGGATACGCCGCTGGGAGTACAGGCCCGAACCTACATGGAGTCGGGCGGACTGGTCCCGGACGAAATAGTGCTGGCGATGATGGAGAACCGCCTGCTGGAGGGCGACTGTGCCGACGGCTTCATACTGGATGGCTTCCCTCGTACCATCCCTCAGGCGGAGGCCCTTGACGTAAAGCTTTCCGAACTGGGCCTCAAGCTTGACGGTGTGGTGCTCCTCGACATAGACGAGGAGAGCGTCGTGCGGCGTCTGTCTGGCAGAAGGGTCTGCCGCGACTGCGGTGCCATCTACAACCAGTTCTTCAGGCCCTCCTCAAGGGGGGATCTGTGCGACAAGTGCGGAGGAGAGCTCTACCTCCGGGACGACGACAGAGAAGAGGTCGTTCGTAATCGGCTTAAAACCTACTATGAACAGACCGCCCCTCTGATCGACCACTACGAAAGAAAGGGCGCGCTTTTGCGCATAAGTGCCGAGCGCGATGGCGAGAGCGGAACGCTTCTGGAGGAGCTTGAACGCTCTCTGGGCGTCTCCCGATGATAACCTTGAAAACCGAACGCGAGATTCAGCTTATGAGGAAAGCGGGCGAGATAGTCGCCGATGTTCTTGACATGTTATCAGACATCATACGCCCTGGCCTCTCAACCGAGGAGATTGACTCGGCCGCGGAGGGCCTCATAAGAAGAGCCGGAGCAGTGCCTGCTTTCAAGGGCTACAGGGTCCCGGGGATAAGAAGGCCCTTTCCCGGCGCGGTATGCGCCTCGATAAACTCCGAGATCGTCCACGGGATACCGAGCCGCAAGCGCCTCCTTCAGGAGGGCGACATCATCAGCATAGATGTGGGCGTCTGTTTCTCGGGGTATTACGGCGATGCGGCCTGCACCTACCCCGTGGGGGCGGTAAGCCCCGAGAGGGAGAGCCTGCTCTCCGTTACGAGGCAGAGCCTTGAGGACGGAATAAAGGCCGCCCGAGCGGGTAACACTCTGGGCGACGTGGGACACGCGGTGGAGAGATGTATCCTACCGCACGGCTACGGCATAGTACGCGACTACTCGGGGCACGGCATTGGAAAGCGGCTGCACGAGCCCCCGCAGATCCCCAACTACGGCGACCCAGGCAGGGGCATAACCCTGATGGCCGGGATGACACTTGCCATCGAGCCGATGGTTATGTCAGGGGCGGAGGATGTGTTCACGGGAAGCGATCAGTGGGTTGTAAAGACAGTGGACGGCTCTGATGCTGCTCATTTTGAAAAGTCGATACTCGTGCAGGACGGGGATCCGGAGATACTGACACCGTGGGTATGCGCCTGAAAGAGCCTTCAGGCGGGATGTGGACAATTGGTCAAGTGGTCATATCTCTAAAGGGAAAGGACGCCGGAAGGTGGTACGTCGTAGTAGGCTTCGAGGAGCCGGCGAAAGGAGCTAGGGTCCTGGTGGCGGACGGCGACAGGTACACGGTCGGAAGGCCCAAGCCCAAGAACCCGGGACACCTTCAGCGCACGCGATGGGTCCTTGACGAAATTGAAAGAAGCATCCTGACTAAGGGAAGGTTTGACGCAGGTAGGTTTCAGGCTCTTCTCACGGGGCTTGAAAAAATGAACAGTTCAGGGGAGCCGGTCGTCCGCGTTTCTGCAAAAATGATACCCGGCGCCTCCTCCGAGGAGGTTGAGGAGATCGCATGTCAAATAAAGGCGAAGTCATAGAAGTTCGGGGAAAGGTGATAGAACCTCTGCCAAACGCGATGTTCAAGGTCGAGCTTGACAACGGCCACAGAATTCTGGCCCACGTCTCTGGGAAGATGCGCCTTCACTTTATACGCATCCTGCCCGGCGACAGGGTTTTAGTATCCATTTCCCCCTACGACCTCTCGCGCGGCAGGATCATCTATAGATATAAATAGAGTGTTTTCTTATTGTTAAATCTCCTGTATAATGAACGGCTTGGAGAAAAGGCATATTATTGCGGCCCTCTGGGCGCTTGTTCTAAGTTTTTTTTGAGGAGCGTGGATTCGATGAAGGTTAAACCATCGGTCAAGCCGATGTGCGAGTTCTGCCGGGTGATCCGGCGCAAGGGCGTCGTCCGGATTATCTGCAGCAGAAATCCGCGGCATAAGCAGAGACAGGGTAAGAGGAGGTAGCGAGCATGGCCCGTATAGCCGGAGTGGACATCCCCCGCGAGAAGCGAGTGGAGATTGCACTCACCTACATATTCGGAATAGGGCTCCCCACATCGAAGAAGATCCTTGCGGCCACCGGCGTCAACCCGGACACCAGGGTGAAGGATCTCACCGAAGAGGAGTCCCAGAAGCTGCGCAAAGAGATCGAGGAGCACCACAAGGTCGAGGGCGACCTCCGCAGAGAGGTGTCCATGAACATCAAGCGTCTGATGGACATAGGCTGCTACAGGGGACAGCGCCACAAACAGGGCCTCCCGGTCCGCGGACAGAGGACCAAGACCAACGCGCGCACCCGCAAGGGCCCGCGCCGCACGGTCGCAGGCAAGAAGATGGCTACGAAGTAGCCTTCAGGATATAAAACGAGGAGGCTGAAATAAGTGGCCAAGCGAGTAGTACGCAGAGGCAAGAAGAAGGAAAGAAAGAATATTAGCTACGGCGTCGCGCACATCTACTCCACATTCAACAACACTATCGTGTGCGTGAGCGACAAGGGCGGTAACATACTGGCCTGGGCTTCCGGCGGCAATGTCGGCTTCAAGGGCACCAGGAAGTCCACCCCGTTTGCGGCTCAGATAGCCGCAACCCAGGTTGCAAAGGCCGTCCAGGAGCATGGCGTGCAGGAGATCGACGTAGTCGTGAAGGGCCCCGGACCAGGCAGGGAGTCGGCAATCAGATCGTTGCAGGCGGCCGGGCTTCAGGTCAACATGATCAAGGATTCAACGCCGGTACCCCACAACGGATGCCGCCCGCCAAAGCGGCGAAGAGTCTAACCGGCTTTCGGTCAAGGAGGGAACTTTTCGCATGAGTAGATATATAGGGCCTTCGTGCCGTCAGTGCAAGGCGGAGGGCACAAAACTCTTCCTTAAGGGAGATCGTTGTTACACGGCCAAGTGTGCCATCACCAAGAGAGAGGGCGCCACGGTCAGGGGAAAAAGAGGACGTCCTCGCGCCAAGATAAGCGAGTACGGAATACGCCTGCGCGAGAAGCAGAAGCTTCGCCGCTTCTACGGCATGACCGAGACTCAGTTCAAGCGATTCTTCGTGATCGCCAATAAGCAGAAGGGGCAGACCGGCCACAACTTTCTCGCTCTCCTTGAACGCAGGCTCGACAACGTGGTCTACCGCCTGGGTTTCGGCAATAGCAGAAAACAGGCCAGGCAGCTCGTCCTTCACGGCCATTTCCGCGTGAACGGAAGACGGGTCGACATACCCAGCTTCCTTGTGGACGTGGGCGATGTCGTCGCAGTGATGGAGAAGAGCCGCGAGATCGCTCTTATTAAAGAGAACGCCGAGGTGGCGGGCGCGAAGAAGGCCCCCGAGTGGCTTGAATTGAACGCAGAAAAAATCGAAGGGAAGGTAATCTCTCTCCCCGTGCGCGAGCAGATCGACGCGCCGGTGACCGAACAGCTAGTCGTAGAGTTCTATGCCAGATAGTGGCGTGAAAGGTGTTGGAAACCTTGGAAAACTTGCGGCCTGAGATCCATTTCGAGGAAAGCAGTCCCACATTCGCCAGGGTTCACATCGAACCGCTGGAACGCGGGTACGGGGCGACCCTGGGCAACGCTCTCAGGCGTGTCCTTCTCTCCTCAATCAGGGGCGCGGCCATCACGTCCGTACGTATCGACGGCGTGCTCCATGAGTTCAGCACCCTGCCTGGCGTTCTGGAGGATGTAATAGAGATTCTGCTGAATCTGAAGCGCATCCCCGTTCGCTCGTTCAGCCATGAAGTGCGTATGCTGAGGCTTGAGAAAGAGGGGCCCGGTCTTGTGACTGCGGGTGACATCCAGCCGGACAGCGAGGTTGAGTTCATAGACTCCTCTGCGCCTCTGTGCACCCTGGAGGAGGGCGCCTCCCTCTCGATGGATCTTTACGTGGAGCAGGGCACGGGCTACGCCTCCATGGAGCGCCCTCGTCCGGCCTACCTGCCCGTCGACGCGCTGCTGGTGGATGCGGTCTTCTCACCCGTCCTCAAGGTGAACTACAACGTAGAGGCCGCAAGGGTAGGGCAGAGGACGGACTACGAGCGCCTGGTGCTTGAGATATGGACTAACGGAGTTCATCAGCCGGAGAACACCCTATGCGAAGCGTCGAAGATTCTGAAGTCGTACTTCGGCGGCATCGTGGAGGACATAGAGAAGCTGAGCCCGGAGGAGCAGAGAGAGCAGGAACCGGACGCAGGCGAGGCCGGAGCCCGCGAGGCGGTCCCCGAAGCGGGGACCGAGGAGGACGATGTCATGTCGCGCCCCGTCAAGGACCTGGAGCTCTCCATGCGTAGCGAAAACTGCCTGCTTCGCGGTGGAATACACACAGTGGGCGAGCTGATGGCCAAGACCCGCGAGGAGCTGCTGAAGATACGCAACCTCGGCAAGATCTCTCTCAAGGAGATAGAGGAGAAAAAAGAGAAGCTCCTGAACGACATAGCCAGACAGAAGGGCGAAGCGGCCTCGGCATTGGAAGACGAAGCGCCCAAGGACGAAGATAAGCGGCCAAAAGGCGAAGAAGAATTGAAGGAGGAGTAATACCATGAGACACCGTATGGACAGCCGGACCCTGGGCCGTTACGGCAGCCACAGGATGGCTATGTTGTCCAACATGGCGGCCTGTCTGTTACTGGAGGAGAGCATCACCACCACTGTAATCCGGGCCAAGGAGCTCCGCAGGTTCACAGAGCGCCTCATCACGAGGGCGAAGGGCGGCACGATTCACGACCGCAGGATGGTGCGCAGAAAGATGGCTCATAAAGAGGCGGCCATAAAGCTCTTTGACGACATTGCTAAGAGGTACGAGAACAGGCCGGGCGGCTACACCCGCATTATCAAGACCGGGCCCCGCGTCGGCGACAGCGCCGAGATGGCGGTCATATCGCTGGTGGACTGACGGCCAAGGCTTGATGGATAACGCCGTAAGGACGGTTTGCGAGCTCCGGGATGTGACCTACACATATCCAGCCAGAGCATCGGGACAGGCTCCGGGAGAGGGCGCGGGACGGACCCCCGGGCGGCAGGCCCTCTCAGGTGTGACGCTCCGGGTAAATGAGGGCGAGTGGCTCGCCCTCATAGGGAGCAACGGATCGGGCAAATCCACACTGGCCAAACATCTGAACGCCCTGCTTGTACCTACGCAGGGCGATTGTACTGTATATGGAATGTCGACTACGGACCCGCGCAACGTCTATGCGATACGCAGCGCGGTATCCATGGTCTTTCAGAACCCGGACAACCAGATAGTCGGCTCTGTAGTCGAGGAGGATGCCGCGTTCGGGCCGGAGAACCAGGGATTGCCGCCCGACCAGATTGAGATGCGCGTGGAGAGCGCGTTGCTTGCGGCCGGGCTGCTTGCCAAGCGCGCCATGCCGACCTACACCCTCTCCGGGGGTGAGAAGCAGCGCCTTGCCGTGGCCGGGGCGCTCGCCATGGACTCGCCCTGCCTCGTGCTCGACGAGCCCACGGCCATGCTCGATCCGCAGGGGCGCAGCGAGTTTCTGGCCATACTGCGCTCCCTCCACGAAGGGGGAAAGACCATTGTCTCAATCACTCACAGGCTTGAGGAGATACTCTACTGCGACCGGGCCGTCGTACTCGTCGAGGGGCGTCTCGCCTGGGAGGGCCCCGTGCCTGACCTTCTGCGTCAGAGCGCTTCCTTCCAGGGGTGGGGGCTTGACGTCCCCCCTCTCATGGCCCTGTGGCGCTCCCTCGGGTTGGAGACCTCTATCGAACTGCCCGACATCCCGACCCTCGAGGGTATGACGGCCGCGCTATGTCGATAAAAGTCGAGTCTCTTTCGCACACGTACCACCCCGGCACTCCGCTCGAGGCCCGAGCGCTTGACCAAGTCTCGTTCGAGTGCAAGCGCGGAGAGTGGGTCTCCATCGTCGGGCACACCGGCAGCGGCAAATCCACCCTCGCCCAGCATCTGAACGGAATCCTGTATCCGGAGTCCGGCAGAGTCACTGTGGACGGCATTGAAGTCGTGGAGAAGAGCAAGAGACTGTGCGAAGTCAGACGGGCGGTCGGTCTGGTCTTCCAGTATCCCGAGCAGCAGCTCTTCGCGGAGGACGTCCTCGAGGAGCTGACCTTCGCGCCGCTTAACTGGGGATTCCCCGCCGACAGGGCGGTTGCCCTGGCCTCCTCCTCCCTTATGCAGGTCGGCCTTGACGACAGCTACCTGGAGAGAAGCCCCTTCCACCTATCGGGAGGTGAAAGGAGGAAGGTGGCGATCGCCTCCGTCCTCGCCGCGGAGCCCTCCTACCTGGTCCTCGACGAGCCGACTGCAGGGCTCGACTCATGGTCCAGGCGCGAGCTCACTGCGCTCTTGCTCAGGCTCAGAAGCGATGGGATGGGCATAGTCCTGGTCACTCACGACCTGGACATAGCACTTCAGCACAGCG
>JBAYOX010000076.1:0-7537 GCA_041678025.1 Aminobacteriaceae bacterium | reverse complement strand
GTCGACGCGGTTGCGCTGCTGCTGCGCGAGGGGGTTCTGGATGGGGACGGACGCATGGACGGAAGCGCCCCATCCTTCCTGGCGCGACGCGTACGGGGCGAGGGAGCAGACAGACGATGCGCTCTTTGCGAGTCCGCTTCGGGCGAGGTCGCTATCTACCAGAGCGACGTTAGGAAGTTCCAGCTTGCCAAGGGAGCGGTCCAGGCCGGAGTGGAGGTGCTGCTGGCCCACTGCGGTGTACAGAATACTGATATCGACGAATGCGTCCTCGCGGGAGCGTTCGGCAGCGCCATAAGGCACGAGTCACTGATCGAGACGGGACTGCTCCCCTCAAGCCTCGGAGGCAGGGTGCGCTCTATTGGCAACGGGGCCGGCCATGGAACGGTGCGCATGATACGCGACGGCGACGAGGGGCGCATAAGGCTGGAGCGACTGACCGGCGAGGCTCACCACATCCGGCTGGAGACCGCCCCGCGCTTTCAATCCCTCTTCCTCGATGCAATGCGCCTCGCGCCAAGATAGCATACGGAACAAGAGCTTATTCACCCCTGCCGACCTGCTAAAAAACACCGGAGGCGAAGGACTCTTCACAGGCAACAGTCAACTCAAGCGACCATTCGGTGTTTCTCAACCACCCGATAATCCTTTTCCACGTCGTCGGGATATCAGCTGCCGGGAAACCCTGCGATTTCCCTCGGAATAGGATGACACAATATGCCATTTTCGTGTTACTATTGCCTGCAGCGCGGCTCTATTGCGATGCTCGGCGTCGTCAAATGGGCACGTACATACCCACACGAAGGAGTGGTTCTCTTGTTCCGCAGCAGATTTCTCTTGTTCTCAGCAGCGCTTCTGGCACTTTTCGCCCTCCCGGCCCTTGCCGGAGAGATCGCCGTCGTCGACTCCTTGGGGCGTTCCGTAACTGTTCCCGAGTCGCCGGAGCGCATTATCGCCTCCGGGTCCGGCTGTCTGCGCATGGTGGTATATCTTCAGGCGCAGGACAGGGTTGTGGCCGTCGACTCCGCAGAGAAGCGGACTGCGGACCTAGGGGCAACGGCTACATCTCGCCCCTACTCCATCGCCAATCCGCAGTTCATGGATATGCCCCTGTTCGGCGAGTTCCGCGGGCTGGACAGCCCGGAGCTCATCGCGGGATTGTCGCCCCAGCCCCAGGTGATTCTGAAGCTGTCGCCGCTGGCAGGACCACACCCGGACGTCCTGACCGAGAAGACGGGGATCCCGGTGATCGGTCTAGACGCAGGCAATCTGACCGACAAGAAGGACGACTTTTACACCACGCTGCGCCTGATGGGGCGTATTCTGGGCAAAGCCGAACGGGCGGAGGAGATCGTCTCCTTCTTCGAGGACCACCTGGCCGACCTCTCACGTCGCACGGAGGACGTGCCCGAGAGCGACCGCCCGACCTGCTACATAGGGGGAGTGTCCTCGCGCGGCGCTCACGGCTTCACCTCAACAGAACCGGGCTACCCTCCGTTCGTCTACACTAACGCGAACAACGCGGCGGCAGAACCTGGCGAAAAGGGGTCGCAGGTCGCCCAGATCGCCAAGGAGAAGCTGCTGGAGTGGGACCCGGAGGTACTGTTCATCGACCTGGGCACTGTGAACGCAGGCGAACAGGCGAACTCACTCTATCAGCTGCGGGAGGACCCGGCCCTGTCGTCTCTGACGGCGGTGCGCGAGGGGCGGATCTACGGGGTGCTGCCGTACAACTCTTACTCGCTCAACTTCGGCTCTGTGCTGGCCGACGCCTACTTCGTCGGCAAGACTCTCTACCCGGATCGATTCGCGGACGTAGACCCGGCGGCGATGGCGGACGAGATCTACTCCTTCCTCGTCGGAGAGCCTGTCTTCCATAGGATGAACGAGGGCCTCGGAGGGCTGGCCTTCTCGAAGATCGAAGTCGGAGAGTAGAGCCTTGCACCTGGAGGGAGGCCGGGTCTCACCCGGTTATGAACAGCACATCCGTCGCAAGAGGTTCGTGCTCCTGGTTTTGACGGGACTCTGCGCTCTGATGATGGTGCTGTCGATATCGAGGGGGGCCGTCCCGATCCCCCCCCTCGAGGTGTTGCGCGCGCTCACGGGCGGCGGCGAAGCACGCTGGCGAATGATCATACTGGGAATTCGACTGCCGCAGGCGTTCGCCGCGATGCTCGCGGGCGGGGCGTTGTCGCTGGCGGGAGTGGCTATGCAGTCGGTGCTGCGCAACCCGCTAGGCTCGCCGTTCACCCTCGGCATCTCCAACGCGGCGGCCTTCGGCGCGGCATTCTCGATCATCGTGCTGGGGACGGGGAGTATGCAGAGCAGCGCGGTCAACGCAGTCACTATCGTCAACCCGTGGCTGACTACCGGGGCCGCCTTCGCCGCCGCGCTGGCCTGCATGACTGTGGTTCTGGCAATAGCATCGGTGACGAAGGGAACGCCTGACGTGATGGTGCTCGCCGGGGTGGCACTAAGCTCTCTATTCACCGCCGGGACGATGTTCCTTCAGTACTTCGCGGATGACAGTCAGCTCGCCGCCACGGTCTTCTGGACGTTCGGAGACGTGTCGCGCGCGTCGTGGCGCGATATCCCGATTATGGGGGGACTTCTGCTCGCATCGTTCTGTCTCTTCTTCGCAAGACGGTTCGACCTTAATGCAATCGACAGCGGAGACGAGACTGCCCTGTCCCTTGGGGTCCCAGCCTCGCGCATACGGCTGGAGGCGATGATCGTCTCATCCCTGCTCGCATCGGTCACTGTGGCGCTGCTCGGAGTGATAGGCTTCGTCGGCCTGGTCTGCCCGCACATGCTCAGGCGCTTTCTGGGGTCGGACCACAGATTTCTCATCCCCGGCTCCGTGCTCGCGGGCGCACTGCTGCTGCTCGCCGCGGACACAGGAGCCAGACTTGCCTTCGCGCCCCGCACCCTGCCTGTGTCGGTCTTCACGGCCTTTTTAGGCGCTCCGGTCTTTTTGGCGCTGATAGCGCGAAGGAGGCGGACATGATACTTTCTGTGAACGGCATCTCTTTCGCCTACAGGGGAGTGCCGGTGCTTGAGGATGTCACTTTTACTGTCGCAAATGGAGAGATGGCGGCGCTGCTAGGGCCAAACGGGACGGGGAAGACCACACTTCTGCGCGTAATCGACGGAATTCTGCGCCCCTCGGGGGGCAGTGTGCTGATAGAGTCCAGGGACGCCGCCGCCTGCTCCCCCAGAGAAAGGGCCAGATTCTTCGGGTATGTGCCGCAGAGGGGTGAGGCCGTTAGACTGACCGTATTCGACGCGGTGCTGCTTGGCCGCCGCCCCCATCTCGGCTGGTCCGTAGAGAGAAGCGACCTGCGGATGGTCGACTCGGCGCTGGAGGCTCTATCGCTACGGGAGCTGAATCTGCGCTATCTGGACGAGCTGAGCGGAGGGGAGTTCCAGAAGGTGCTTCTGGCGCGGGCTATCGTGCAGGAGCCTCGCGTCCTTCTGCTGGACGAGCCGACGAGCAGCCTCGACCTGAAGAACCAGATGGAGATGCTCACCACCCTGAGGCACATAGTCAAGGGGCACGGAGTATCCGCGCTGATGAGCATGCACGACCTGAACAGTGCCTTCAGGTTCGCCGACCGCCTGCTCTTCATGAATCACGGGACGATCGCCGGCGTCTGCTCCCCCGCCGAGGCACCGGCGGAGCTCGTGCAGGAGGTTTACGGAATTCCGGTGGATATAGTAAACCACAGAGGGATCCCGATGATTGTTCCTGCGTAGTTGCATTTACGTCTAGAAAAACATAATATATTACCCAGTATCCATTACGAATGGGGGATTGGATTATGCTGCGACTCAGGCTTCAGGGCAAGATAGTACTACTCACCGCCAGCTTTGTTCTTGTTGTCCTCTCAATTGTGGTTGGACTGTCGGCCGTGATGAACAGGAACGAGTCGATGAGACAGGCGGAGCTTCTGGCCATGAGCTACTCCGCTGAGCTTTCGCAGCAGGTAGAGGGAGTTTTCGGCGGGGCTCTCGAGACGGCGAAAAATGTGGCCCGCATCCTAGAGGGTATGGTAAAGAGCGGCGCGGCCGACCGGGATATCGCCAACAGCATGCTGGAGAGCATACTCCTCGGCCACCCGCAGTATATGGGAGTATGGACCGGATGGGAGCCCAACGCCTTTGACGGCAGGGACAGGGAGTTCGTCGGCTCCGAAGGACACGATAGTTCGGGGCGCTTCATCCCCGCCTGGCACAGAGACGGCAACAGTGTAAAGCGCGGTTATCTGACGGGCTTTGATTTGATCGGGGAGGGGGAACACTATCTTCTTCCGATGAAGACGGGGCTGGACACGGTCACCGAGCCTTTTGAGCACGCTTACGAGGAGGGCGGCCCGGTCTTACTTCTCGACACGGTGTCCGTCCCGATAGAACTTGACGGGAAACGGGTCGGCGTAGTGGGTGTGGATATCTCTGTCGATTCCGTCCAGGCCCTCATCTCATCCATCAGGCTGTACGACACAGGCTTCGCCCGCCTGGTATCGCACGGAGGGACGGTCGTAGGACACCCGGACAGGAACAGGATAGGCAAACCCCTCGGCGAGATAAGGGCGGCAGGAGGGGAAGCAGTTCTCGAGAGGATGCAAAGAGGAGAGAACTGGTTCGAGGAGGCCTGGTCGGAGGCGTTGGGGCGCAATACCTTCAAGTCATATTCTCCCGTGACTATAGGCAACAGCCGAACTCCATGGAGCGCCAGCATGGTGCTTGTTGAGGAGGAGGTGCTGGCGTCTTCACGCAGGGCGTTGTTCATCAGCCTCATCGCGGCCTTTTTTGGAGCTCTTATCCTTCTGTTCATAATCTGGCTTATCGCTCGCTGGATAGTGAAACCGCTCCGGCGCGTCGTTACTATTGCGCAGAGGGGAGGGGAGGGCGACCTAACGATCGAGCGCGAGGAGTTTGGCATAACGACCCGTGACGAGCTTGGAGAGATGGCCGATGCGCTCTTCGAGATGCTGTCGAAACAGAGGGATGCTATGTGTGCTATTGCTGGCGCTGCGGAAAAACTTGGCGAGACCGCCGAGAACTTCTCGGCCCTGGCGGAGGAGTCCAACGCTGGGGTGACTGAGTCGTGCACAGGAGTGGACAGCGTCTCATCCCAGATGGAGAGCCTGGCCACGTCGGCGCAAGAGATAACGGCGTCCGTCGAGGAGGTGGCAGGGGGCGCCCAGGCCACCGCACAGAAGAGCACGGAGATGGCCGAAGAGGTCGAACATGCCAGGACGTCGGGCGAAGAGGGCGTCAGATCAGTCGAACAGGCCGTTCACAGCATAAAGCAGGTCGCCCAGGACGCCGAGGATTCGGCGCTTGAGATAAAGCGGCTCGGTGACAGGGCTAGAGAGATTCAGAGCTTCGTCACCCAGATCGGCGGTATTGCGGATCAGACCAACCTGCTGGCGCTGAACGCAGCCATTGAGGCCGCGCGCGCCGGCGAGGCGGGGCGAGGCTTCGCAGTCGTGGCCGAGGAGGTCAGAAAGCTTGCCGAGGAGAGCAACAAAGCCGCAAAGAACATAGCCGAGCTCGCCTCGATCATAACCAAGGATCTCGACATGGTGGTCTCTCTGTCGGAGACAAACGCCAAGGGCTCTCACGAGTCAAGCGCCCTGGCGGAGGAGACGCGCGAGACGATAAACCGGATGATGCTGGCGCTGTCGAATATCGCCTCTGCCACCCAGGACATGGCCGCTGTATCACAGGAGCAGGCGGCGTCAAGCGAGGAGATAGCTGGCGCAGTACAGAACATCGCAACTAGAGTGAACGAGTCCGCCTCGTCCGCGGATTTGGTAAGAGAGCAGATGGGCGAGGTGGGAATCTCCGCAGAGCGCGTGGCACAGGAGTCCGAGGAGGTCGCAGGCCTGGCGCTTGAGCTTAAGGGCCTGGTGGGGGCCTTCAGGATCGAAAAAGACAGCGACAGAGCCCTGAACCCCACGATGATCGGCGCCAAACACGGATAAAGAACCTTTTTGCGCAGCCGTTTTTCTATACCAAAAAGACCCGCCCGAGGCCAAATCACCCCGGGCGGGTCTTTTATTTACGGTTAGCAGTCGCCAACCTTGATGATCGATTATGGCATTTTACGAGCGGGGAGATTGCCTCTGTCCACCTTGAACCTCTCTGTCATGTCCCTCAGCTCCTCCGCCGCGCCACTGACCTCCTGAGCTCCGCTGGTGACGTTCTCCATGGCGGACACTGTGTCCTCCATCGATGAGGCAAGGTTGCGCATATGTTCGTCCGTGCTCTCCATCACAGTGGCCGTGGAGCTTATAAGAGAGATGACCATCTCGGATTTAGCGACCTCCTCGTCGGTCGTACTGATTATATTGCCGACGTCCTGTATCGAGCTGTCTACCGCCTTGCGTATTCGTTCAAGGGCCTCTCCGGCAACGTGGGCGACTGAGACTCCCTCTTCAACTCCCTCGCGGCTCCTCCTCATTGACGAGACTGCGGAACTGGTCCCCTCAAGGATCTTGTTCACCAGGTCGGCCACCTCACGCGCCCCCTCCTGGGACTGCTCGGCCAACTTTCTGACCTCCTCGGCGACCACGGCGAACCCGCGTCCCGCCTCGCCTGCGCGTGCCGCCTCTATCGCTGCGTTCAGAGCCAGCAGGTTGGTCTGGTCCGCCAGGCCGGTGATCGTATCACCCACCACACCGATGCGCTGGGAGTAGGTATCCAGCTGCTTTAACAGCTCTTCCGTCTCGCGGACCGCATCCTTGATGCTCTCCATGGTATCTATGGTCTTATTCACGGTCTCGCCACCCTCGGAGGCCGCCTTCGCCATGTCAGCGGAGTTCTTGTCGGCGTTTGCAGCCAGGTTCTGCGCGATCTGGATGAGGTTGCTCATCTCCTGCATCACCCTGGTGGACTCAAGACCGCTGCTTTTTCCGTTTTCAGTCTGTATCGCCAACCTACCGCTGCTCTCAACTATCTCCGCGGCAGCGCCTGTTACCTGTTCGGCCGAGGCCGCGGCCTGCTGAGAGACTGCCAGGAGATGCACCGACTTATCCTTGATCTCCCGTATCATATCGCGCTGCGAGTCGATCATTCCTGCTATTGAATCCGCCATCTCCCCAAGCTCGTCTCGCGTCCGGACACTGATGTCACTGCGTGTGTGGCTGAGATCTCCCTCCCCGACGCTCTTCATGAAGCTGCCTATAGTACGTATCGCCCTAACAATCTTCTTCAAAAGCATCCACTGCATAAGCCATCCTATCAGGAGAACCGCACCGGCCAGAAGAGATACTATTCTGATCACCGACCATCTGACCGCGTTCACAGCCGCCATGGGGACGCCTGCGAAAAATATCCCCACAGGCTTGCCCTCAGCGTCCAGAATCGGTTCGTAGGCCGTCACGTAAGGTGCGCCCAGAATGTTGGCATCACCGTAATAGGGAGTTCCGCCAAGCACTATCGACGCCACGGCAGGGTCCAGCTTCGTGCCGACGGCTCTTTTACCGTCCTGGATTATAGTGGTCATAAGGCGGACGTCTCCGGCGAATATCGT
>JBAYOX010000075.1:0-7542 GCA_041678025.1 Aminobacteriaceae bacterium | reverse complement strand
CAGAGCCGCAGCTCCGACTTCAACACCTTCTACGAGGCATTCATAGCCAGCCTCGGCTCTCAGGCGCAGAGGTCGGAGACAATGCTCAAAAACCAGAACACTCTGCTGACCCAGATCGACAACCAGCGACAGTCGGTCATGGGCGTCAACATCGACGAGGAGATGATGGACATCATCAAGTTCCAGCAGGCGTTCAACGCAATCTCCCGCTATATAACCACCATCGACGAGATGCTCGACAGGATTATCAACGGCATGGGCATCGTGGGCAGGTAAGGAGGGACGCGCCATGCAGCGAGTAACCAACGTAATGGTCCAGAGCCTGATGCTCTCGGACATGCACACCAACCTCTCCCGTCTGCTGGACTATCAGCACCAGCTGGCGACGGGAAAGAAGCACTCCCGTCCGTCCGACCACCCGATAGACGTGGCGAGGGAGCTGGCGCTTCAGACGACTCTTTTTGAAAACAACCAGTACATCCGCAACCAGGACGACGCCATGACCTGGCTGGCCAACACCGACGCCGCATTCAACCAGATGATGGACGTGACCCACCGCATCCGCGAACTCACAATCTACGCCGGAAACGGCGCTCTGGGCCCGGGCGAGACTCAGGCCATAGCCGACGAGATAATGGAGCTTCAAGAGGAGCTGCGCAACATAGCCAACTACTCCGTAGAGGGCCGCTTTCTCCTCTCCGGCCTGGCCACCGGGATACGCCCCTTCGAGAGGGACGCCCTTGGGGACATAATCTACATGGGCAACACCGGCAAGGTGCAGTACGAGGTTGAGAGAGGAGTGGTCGGCAACGTAAGCTTCCATGGGCGCGAGGTCTTCGCGCAGGACTACACGTCGAACACTCTCACAAGCGTCGAGGTCCCGATTGACTTTCTGTGGCAGGGGCGTGACGAGATAGTGCAGATTAAGGTCGGAGACCGCGCCGTCAAGGTTCACCTGACAGAGGACTGGGTGGATCGCAACATAAACGGCACTGTCGACCTGACGGACTACAACCGCTTCCGCGACCACGGAGAAGTCCGCGGTCTCACCCTCGACCATATTGCGCAGCTCATCGAAGAGAGCATGGACATGGGCGACGTCAGCCGCCTCATCTCCGTCAGCGTGCAGAAGGACTACACCAACGGGACCCAGCGCCTGGTATTCCAGAGCCACACGGGCGAGCCGATACAGGTCACAAGCTGGCCCGAGACCGACATACTGCCCCAGACTCAGACCATAGTGGGGCGGTCCTTCGATCCCACATGGGCAGCGACCGCGGACGGAGCAATACGAATCTACATCCCAGGCGGGCTGGACGAGACAATCGAGGTCGTTACTGGGGAAACACTTCAGGATATCGCCAGCAAGATCACGGCGAACGTCCTCGGCATAGAAGCTCGCCTCTCGCCACCCGACCCGGTCACGGGTGAAGTGCAGCTCGTCGTCAGTGCCACCAACCCGGACGTACAGTTCCACATCGATCTGACCGACGGCGCGATAGAGCTATTCTCGACCTCTCCGGACCCCGTCACTCTGGCATCCGAGGAGTCCAAACGCCCCGTCGACCACAGCCACATCGACTTCACAACCCTGATGGGGATGGAGACGACGCTGAAGAGCAGACAGTTTGGCGACGGCGAGACATTCAACATCCCCGCCGGATCCGACCTGCACCTGCGCTTCGAGAGCGGTAAAAATGTTTCGGAGCTCAAGATCGACGGCGGAGCCGGAGTAAGCCTGACGATAGAGGAGCTGGCCCACCGCATCAAACAGGTGGCCGGCGACTGGCTCGAGGTCGTCATCCAGGAGGACGAGACCGAGACAGGCCTGTCTACCAGCCAGAGCATCGAGGCGATGACCAGGCGGCTCATACTGCGTCCAAAGGACAACGAACCGCTCACGGTCTTCGACAGGAACACATCAGGGTACGCCATGGACCTCGGCTTCTCGACTGCTATCCAGAGCAACGGCGGCACCGACGTGCTCTTCCCGGATTTTCTGTGTCTGGACGAGAACATGGCCGCGCAGGTCAAGGTCACCGTCGGAGGCAAGGACTTCGTCGTCAAGCTCTACCCCGACGACGTCATGTCCGCCACGCCTCCCGCGGTCAGCCGGGTCAAGGTCATGGAACAGATAGTCAAGCAGGTCAACTCCGCAGCCGGATATGAGATGCTCGGCTACAGCGTGCTCGACACGGCCACCCAGCAGACCGCCCTCTACGCAAAGATAGGAGAGGCCCTCAGGATAGTCGACCTGCCCATTGGCGACCCGTCGTGGACCCCGTCGTACAGCATGGGAATAGCCATGCAGATGGGAATAGCGAGCGGCATAACGAGCACGCCTGTCCTTGAAGGGCCACTAGCCGCTGGGGGCACGATACGAATAGAGTCGCTCGGCCGCACCGTCGAAGTGGACATCACCGCAGGAGACACGCCGGTCAGCGTCGCCGACAAGATACGCAAGGCCGCCGGAAGTTGGCTCGACGTCGCGTATTTCGACCCGGCCAAGCCCAATGCGACCGACGAAGTGATCCTGAACATCGCTGCGAAGGACGGATCGCCCATATCCATCTTCGACGTGACAGGAAACGTCGCGTCGACTCTTACTATTGACAACGCTGTCCGTGGAACGACGGACGTAACTAGCTGGACCCTTGACGCAGACCCGGCCAATAACCTGCTCACCATTGAGGTCGACGGCTACTCCCACACGATAGACCTCAACGCCATCTTCGATAGCAACGAGACTGGAACTATCGACATCGAGGACGTAGTGGCAGCGATAAACGCCCGCTTCCAGGGGCAGGACATCAAGGCGCAGCTCATCGAGGATGGTGCCGCACGGCGACTGGTGCTCACCTCGCCGCGCGGATACAGCTTCACCGTAGGCGGCACGGCACAGGCGGACCTCACCGGTGCGGTCCTTTCCCCTACCTCGCGCGCTGGTTCCCCATCCGCCCGCTACACCCAGAACATCGTCGTCCGCACGGCATCCGACAGAAAACAGACCGACTTCTTCGCAGTGCTCGAGAACCTGGCAAACTCCGTATCTGCGGAGGACCGTGAGGGGCTCAGCAACACCATGCTTGGACAGATCGACCAGTTCATAGACAACCTGTTGAAGTGCCGCACATCGGGCGGCGCCATACTGAAGCGCTACGAGAACAATCAGGCTCGCTTCAAACAGAACAACGTCTACGTCACCGACCTGTACAGCAAGGTCTCCGACATCGACCTGGCCGAGACCAGCACCAAGTTCATGATGGCCCAGGCGGTCTACCAGTCAAGCCTCGCGGTGATCGCCAAAATTGTCCAACCCACCCTGGTCGACTTCCTCCGCTAACCTAACAAAAGCCAAGCCCTCGGGAGACCGGGGGCTTTTTTTCATTTTATAGAGAACCCCCGTTCAGGACAAACAAACCTTGATGCGCAAATCGTAAAACGATATAATTTGATCTATTATTTCCTGTGAATGGAGGACTTCAAAATGAACCCGTCGACAAAATGTCTTCTTCTGCTGATCGTGCTGTCCCTCGCCCTGGCGACGCCTTTCGCGGCCATGGGTGCCAACCCCACCGCCGAGGAGCTGCGTGGTGCCCCTGTATTCGCCGAAATCGCAGGAACCAGGGTCAACGTCAGAGAGGGCCCCTCCACCACACACACGAGCCTGGGAAAGCTTGACGGAAATACATGGGAGATACTGACAGTTGTGGACGCCGCCCCCGGCGACGACGAAACGACCTGGTACAGGGTGCTGTCAGGAAGGCTGGGAGAGGGGTGGGTAAGGGAGGATTTTCTGAAATTCAAGCCATTCTACGAACCGAGAGAGCCACTCCTCGCCTTAATATACAGCGACGTGGGAGTAAACCTCTCTACGTCGGAGAAGCGCCTCGGAAAGCCTGATAAGGTCAAACGGAACGTCATCGACGTGGACTGGAAGCTGAAAAATATTACCTCGACACAGCTGAAATACCCTCATGGAACCGTGGGCTTTTGGGATTTTAACGGCGGTATGCTAATGGACGCCGACCTTTCCGGCGGCATCGACGGCTTCGGCGGAGTCCGCTTCGGAATGAGCAGGGAAGAGGTCGACACACTCCTCGGCCCGCCTGAAACCGTGGCGAAAGAGAGTCTGCGGAACTACAGTGCGGATGAACTCTGGGAGTATGACTCGGGCCTCTGGTATCTACTCGTATGTTTCGACTCCGAATCCCGGGTAGAACGGCTCGTTTTTAACTACAACATCCCTTAGCAAATGGACAAGGGCTACAAGTTGCTGTTTTCGAATAAAGAGATGGTGCGCGACCTGATCGCGGGCTTCGTCGACCCCGAGATAGCGGTCGAGCTCGACCTCGGACTTGCCGGATCTGTTGGAGGTGGAGCGAATGATTCTGGAAGAGAGGCCCGAATGGGCGGAGAACTGGTTCAAAGAGGGCGAGCAGAGGGGCATACTGCTCGGAGAGAAAAGGGGTATAAAACTTGGCGAGCAAAGAGGCATATTGCTAGGGGAGCAGCGCACTAAGCGCGAGAGCGCCCTCAGGATGTTGCACGCCGGCCTGAGCATTGACGATATCTCCAGGTTTTCAGGCCTGACGGAGGAGGAGGTTCGCAAGCTAGCCGAGGAGACCCGCTGCTGACGTATCTCAGTAAGCGCAGGGTGGGAGGACCTCAAGAGCACGGCCAATTCCGCCCTCTCTGTCGTCCCGAACTGCCGAAGGTCGGATGTGGTGTTTATCAATCGGCTCCGCATGGAAACGCCCAAGTGCCGAACAAAATGGCGCTACCATCTTCCCCTGATCCTTATCGCCTGACGTATTTTGTATTTTTCCCGGCTCCGACTTTTTCAACGACGCGATTCTTCACCATATCGGCAAGGACAGCTTCAACGGTGGTCGGGCTGATATCCGGTAGAACATAGCAGATTTCCCGCTTTGAGATCGGCAGCAAGCTGTTCAGGAGAGTGGCCTCAATTCTCGCCCTCTTGGTGACTTTCTTGGCATTTACAACCGCAAACCGCTTATCAAGCTCCTTGTAGCAGTAAAGTAAGGTAGTGACAAAATTTTCGATGAATGGAAAATATGTGTTCTTCCCCTCATGCCAACCGGCACTGGACTGTTTTAGCGCTTCATAGTAATCCCCCTTGCCCTTGTTGATTTGTTCCTCAAAAGAGATATACTTCACCGCATTAAAGCCGTTTTTATAGAGCAGCAGCAGGGAAAGCAAGCGCGACATTCTTCCGTTGCCATCTGAAAAAGTATGAATGCAGAGGAAGTCAAGGATAAAACAAGGTATCAGTAAAAGCTGATTTACACTGTATGAGCTTCGAGCGTCTATATATGCAAGAGTAAGCTGTTCCATCGCGGCGGGAGTTTCGTCGGCCGGGGTTGGTGAAAAGCGAATGCGCCTTGCTCCTGATGAATCCACTTCCATGATGACATTATCGTTCTGTTTATAAGCGCCTCCTGAAACGGGGGCATAGGACAGCATGATTTCATGAAGCCTCAGAATATCGCGCTCTCGTATGTCGAGCGCGGTGTAATTCTCGTGGATGAGCGACAAAGCATCACGATATCCGGCTATCTCGGCTTCGTTGTGGTTAAGCGGTGCGCTGTTCTGGTTTACGATCTCGTTGATGCGTTCCTCGCTTGTGACAATACCCTCAATCTCATTCGATCCTTTAACGGACTGTACTCTCGCAATGCTTTCAAGACGAGTAAACACGTCGGGGTATTGTTCCCTACGTTGTTTCTCGCGCTCACGAAGCGCGGCTATTGCTTCCACGACATTGACAAGGCCGGAGGGAAGCATTCCACTTTTCAAAAAGGAATAATCAAAGCTTTTCAAGATAAGCCCCCCCTCGGTTCTGCACATAGCATAGCCGAATCTATGCAGAATGCCAAGCTATCGAGGATTTATTCTGCATAATAATGAGCGGTTAATATGCAGAACGAAGAAATATTTATGCGGAAAGCTTGATGCCACATCTTCCCTATGCTCAGGGCTTCCTGAACAACTCATAAAGCCGGGGCCAATCTATTCTTTTCGTACCGCCTCTCTGTCGCCCTGCCCGCCCCTGTCGTCATTGTACGGTTTTCCATTCCCATGATACAATTTCCACGAGGGGAGGAGGTTCCTATGAGATTAGCGACCAACGTAAAGTCGGTGGGGTATTTACAGGAGAATGCCGACGAGATTGTGCGCACCCTGAGTGAGCGTGGCGAACCGCTTATCATTACCCGCGAGGGTGAGGCAAAGGCAGTGGTGCAAGACATAGCGGAATACGAGCGGACACAGCAGACGCTTGCGCTCCTTAAAATTCTCTCTTTGGGCAGACGTCAGATCGAAGAAGGAAGGGTCCGCCCGGCGGTGGAGGTTTTTTCATCTATTCGGGAAGGTCTCTAAGAGTGTCGGTGGCGTACGAGGTTTTGGTAACGGACGACGCTTATCACGACCTTGCAGATATCTGCAGGTTTATTGCACAACACGACAGCTCAGCGAAAGCGGAATACGTACTTGTGCAAATTGAGAGCGCTTTTGGTCGACTCGCATCATTTCCGTTTAGAGGTGTCACCCCGTCCGAGCTGGTGGAGATAGGGGTGGTCGATTATCGTGAGGTTTTCTTCAAGCCGTATCGTATATTCTACACGGTAATTGAGAAAAGAGTCTATGTCGTCGCGATCATCGATGGACGTCGCGATCTGCGGTCGTTTCTGTTCAGTCGTATTCTGAAGAATCCCTCGCTGTAGCTTTCCTTCGCACCGTCAGAACGTGCCTATCCATCTTTTTTATCTGCCGCGAAAGGGCGCGATCGATTTCCACCCGGTACCCTGTCATTCCAGCTCCCAATCTCGGCGCGCCTCCACGTAGGGGATAAAATCTCCTCGCTCGACGACCTCCAGGTACCGCGTAAGGGCTGACCGGTCATATACGTCATCGAACTGGTCCAATGCGAGCATGCTTCCCTACTGCGACAGCAGCGCCAGGACGTTTGACGGCAGCTGGTTGGCCTGCGACATCATCGACATGTTCGCCTGGGTGATGATCTGTATCCGGACCAGGTTCATCATCTCCTTGGCGTAGTCCAGATCGCGCAGGCGCGAGTCGGCCGCCGTGAGGTTCTCAGAGGCCACGGTCAGAGCGCATGTAGCGCTCTCCAGCCTGTTCGACAGCGCTCCGATCCGCGCCCTCTGGCGCGACACCCGGTCGATGGCGTTGTCGATCATCGTTATCGCCCTGCCCGCGGCCTCGCGAGTGGTCACCTGCACGCCATTCACACCGAGCGCCTCGCAGTCCATCGCTCCAAAGGTGAGCAGCATGTTTTCCCCCTCGTTCGCCCCTATCTGCACGAAAGTGGAGTTGTCCGCCAGGTGGATGTGCCGGTAGACCTGCGAGCCCATCCCCGAGATGAATCGTCCGCTCTCCTTGCTGTAGCTGATGCCCATCACACCGAGAAGTGAGTCGAACTTCACTCGAACCGCTTCGCCCCAGACCCCCTCCAGCTCCTGATTCCCGAAGATCTTCAGCCCGCGCGCCACGCTGTTG
>JBAYOX010000074.1:0-7589 GCA_041678025.1 Aminobacteriaceae bacterium | reverse complement strand
TGTTACGCGTTTTAAAACGAAAACCAGGGGAAAGATGACGATAGAATGACGGATTTGGAGCTGCTCGCAGGCTTGGAGCCCGAGATTCCCGGATGGGTGCTTCAAAACAGGCTCGGGGAGGCCGGGTATGTAAATATCTGGCAGAAGATCGAGGGGCTGATCTCGGCCGGGTACATAGAAAGGCTGAAGCGGAGCTGGTATTGCCTTGGCCCCCTCCTACGAAAGAGAGAGCCCTCGCTGCGCTATCTCGCCTGCAATATTAACGGGCCGGCGGCGGTTTCGGGCAGCCTTGTGCTGTTCGAGGCGGGGCTTATACCCGATGCTGTGGCCTCTGTAACGGCCGTATGTTCAAGAAGGAGCGGCGGCCTGGATACCCCTTACGGGAGCATCCATTGGCAGAGACTTCCCTACAGCCTTGTCTTTCCGGGGACGTACAGGGTCACCGACCCTCCTGGCTACATAAGAGCAACTAGGGAGAAAGCCTTTCTTGATCTGCTGTACACAACCAGATACACCCCGGCCAACTTCTCCCTTTGGAAGGATTTCATTTTTGAAGACCTGAGAATTGATGAGGATGAAGCGGCGATCCTTGATTTTGTCGTAATGGGAGAGTTGGCTCAAATTTTTGATTCACCCAAGATAACAAAGCACGTCCGGTGGCTCCGGAAGTATTTCGGCACGCCGGAGTAAGGCGCGGAATACAATTGTTAAAATTTGCTGCGATAGCCTGTGCGTGTTACCTCCATCGTAATATCCGGCGTTTAATTCCTGGATTACCGGCAATGCATAACGAGGAGGCGGTCAAGAGAGTAATTCCGAAGTGCAATGGTTGCCGGGTTTATATAGGTTACCCGGTTCCGTAGTCATATCATCCAGGCCGGGACGTACCAGTTCTTCGAATCGATCGGCAGAAGGTCGTTGGCCATGCAGACCACAGCCCCGTTTCCAATAGCGACCTTCATTCCGGCGGGTTCACCTGACTTTTCCGGGTCGCTCAGGGGCTCCAGCACCCGGAAGTGCTTCACAGCATCCTTCCCGGGGGATGCAGACTTCTTGATCTCCACCGGAGAAAGCGTTCCGTTTTCATACAGCAGCAGATCGATCTCCCGTCTTTCCTTGTCGCGGTAGTAAAAAAGAGGAGGCTCTCTTCCGGCGTTCAGATAGCTCTTGTACACTTCGGAGAAGACGTAGCTCTCGAAAAAAGCGCCGGACATGGCCCCTCTCTCCAGCGCCTCGGGATTGCCCCACTTCAGCAGATACGCGCAGAGCCCCGTATCCAGAAAGTGAAGCGCGGGCATTTTGGTCACGCGCTTTAAGATGTTGCTGGAATAGGGCTGCACGATAGCCACGATATCGGATGAAACGAGCACGGAGAGCCATTTCTTAGCGGTCGGGGCGGAAACGCCGCACTCGCGCGCCAGTTCTTCATAGACGATCGGCCTGGCTGTTCTGGCGGCGACAACGGTCATGAAGTTATAGAAGGCCATCTCGTCCGCCACCTGCGTCAGATCCTTTATATCGCGCTTGAGATACGTGTCGATGTAGGAGCGGTAATAGGTCTCCCAATCCACCCTCTCATCCGCGTACAGCCTCGGCATGGAGCCCTTGAATATGCGCTCGTACAGTGCGTTTAACTCAAATTGTTCCACTTCTGAGGCGCGCTCCATAAGGCTTTTCGGGTCCGTCGTAAAGGGCTTCGAGGGAATTCCCCGAATCTCGCTGGTTGAAAGTCCTGAAAGCCTGATGATCCCGACGCGTCCGGCCAAAGTTTCTCCGACATTTTTCATCATCACGAAGGATTGGGAGCCCGTGAGCCAGAAGTCGCCGTTCCGTCCGGAACGGTCCACAGCCATCTTGACGTAGGGCAACAACTCCGGCGCGTACTGAATTTCGTCGATCAGCACCGGAGGCGTGAATCGCTGCATAAAAAGCGCCGGGTCGTTCTTGGCGAGATACCTGACGTCGGGGTCGTCCAGCGTCACGATCCTTCGTTCAGGCTCAGCGAGGCGTTCGAGAAGCGTCGACTTGCCGACCTGGCGCGGACCGGTCACAAGCAGTACCGGGAATGTGGATGCCGTCTTCCTGACGGTATCCTCGACCGCTCTTTTGATATACACTGATTTCACCTCGTTTCCGGCAGTGGAGCCAACTATCCGACTAAACTAAAGCATATATTTATTATAGTCATATAGCCCTTAAGGCGCAAGGCCGTTTTTGATAGCCAGTGCCCGGCGCCTTCATCGAAAAGTTCAGTGCTTAAATGCTAGAATGGAGCCGCTGGAGAGTGTTGGCAGCTTTAGATGCCTTCAAATCAGAAGGCGGCCGGGGAGGGGTGGCGAGTATGAGCGAATACGTCAGGGTGGTAGAGCTGTGGCAGTCCTGGAAAATAACGACGGAGGCGGATCTGGACAAGTACCTTCATAACTTCCGCATCCTGTTCGCCTATCACTCCGGAAGGATAGAAAACGATGAAATAACCTGGCACGATACCAGGGAAATATTTGAAAACGGCAGGGTAACAGGTTTTACCGGCAGTCCCCGCGCTCTCTTTGAGCAGCAGAATCAAAGATTGTGTTACGAATACATGAAGAAGAAAATTATTACCCAGTCCCCGATCAGCCTGGATCTGATAAAAGAAGTCCACCGTGTACTGACCGCCGGAACTTATGACGAGCGGAGGTATATTGAAAACGTAGAGCGGCCCGGTGAATTCAAGAAACACGACTATGTAACCGGAATTTACGAGGTGGGTTCTGCTCCTGAGGATGTAGAAGGCGAGCTGGCAGAGTTGATCGCCGAGATTGGCGAGTACAGCGGTGCGGACATTCTCAAGTCTGCTGCCTATTTCCATGGGAAATTTGAGTTTATCCACCCCTTTGCCGACGGAAACGGACGGGTTGGCAGGGCTTTATTAAACTACTATCTGATGATTAAGGGCCATCCTCCTCTTATAATAAAGGACGAGGAAAAAGGGAAATACTATAAGGCTTTGCAGATGTATGACGATAAAGAAGAGCTGACCCTTCTTTATGAATTCCTGAAGAGCGCTACCGTGCGAACCTGGGCAAAGGCGCTGGCCCTTGCAGACGGCGAAAAACAGGAGCGTAAACCTTTGTCGGATTTCGTTGGGGAGGGGAAATAATCCCCGGGCCTCTCCGGAGCATTTAGCGCGGACAAAGCAGTGAAGGGACGGCGGTTGTATGCGGGGAAGCCACCGGAGGTCAGAGCCACTTCCTCTTTCTGAATGCCGCCAGCATACCGGCGACGAGGACGGCCATGAGGCCCAGCACGGCGAAGTAACCCAGCGGCCACTTCAGTTCGGGCATATGTTCGAAGTTCATGCCGTAGATGCCGGAGATGAACGTGAGGGGGATGAAGATGGTGCCTATGATCGTCAGCACCTTCATGATCTCGTTCATCCTGTTGCTTATGGCGGAGAGGAACGTGTCGTGCATGCCGCTTACTATGTCCCGGTTGGTCTCGATCATGTCGATTATTTCGATGGTGTGGTCGTACAGGTCCCGAAGGAAGGGCTTTACCGATGGGCCGACCAGAGTCGAGTCGCTCTTCTCCAGGGAGGATATCTCCTCTCGCAGAGGCCATACGGCCTTACGCAGAAAGAGGGTCTCCCGCTTCAGCTGGTGCAGCTCCTTCATGTGGGCCCCGTCGGGGGCGGAGAGTATGCGGTCGTCCAGGTCCTCGATGCGGTCCCCCAGCTTCTCCAGAACATCGAAATACTTGTCCACCACAGTGTCCATGACGGCGTAGGCCAGATAGTCGGCTCCCTCGCCCCTTATGCGCCCTTTGCCCGACCGGATGCGCTCCCTTACGGATTCCAGGAGGCCTCCGTCCCCGCTTTCCTGAAAGGTGACTACCCATCCCTTTCCCAGTACCACGCTCAGATTTCTGTTACCTACGGCACCCGCCACCTCGTCGTAGGCAAGCACCCTGAGAGCGAAGAAGATGTAGCGCTCAAAGTCTTCCGTCTTTGGCCGCTGGGCAGTGTTCAATATATCCTCAGTGGTCAGCGAGTGGAGACCCATCAGGTCCGCAAGGCCGTGCACCGTCCGTTCATCCGCCAGACCGTCCACATTGATCCACACCACGCCGATGGAATCTTTTACCCGGGCGCAGTCGTCAAGGGAGGCGCCTAGAATCTCCTCGCAGCCCTGAGGAGAATAGCTCATGATTTCTATGCGGGCTCCGCCGTCCGGGCGGGTCCCGGAGAACTGGCTGTCGCCGGTCATATTAAGCCCTCCTATCGTCAGAATCCGGCGGCGAGCTGCGCGATCAGCATATGGTGGAAACGCCGCCAGAGCTGCCAGCGGAAGAGTTGCCGTAAAAGGTGGATTTACTGACTCTCGGGATGCCTCCGCTGCTGTTACGTATCGCGCCTCCATCGCTCCCACATGGCTGATGCCGGAATCAACAGGGAAAAGAATAACAACATGGTAAATTGCCGTTATATTAGCATGGAAACATAATTTCGAACTATATGCTGCCAAAACCTTTCTCGCCTCGGGTATTCGAGTTTCGTAAGTTCCTATGTCAAAGCAGCTGGCTTGCTGGTTTCTTCGAACCTGAAGGCGTCCGCCTGGTTCCTTTTGAAAAAAACCAAGCGATAGCGTACAATGGGCCTCAAATGAAAGCATTACTCAGCAGGCTATCATGAGCGCATTCCAGTACAAGGAATGAACAAGTGAACAACAGATAAAGGAGACGCGATGGAACCTCTTCTTTCCGACATTTTGCGCGATAAAAAGCTATACCTCCTGGACATGGACGGCACCCTGTACCTGGGTGATCGGTTGTTCCCCGCCACCCTACCCTTTCTCGGCGCGCTGCGCGCAGCGGGAGCCCGGTATCTGTTTTTGACCAACAACTCCAGCCGAGGCACCGGCAGCTATGTACAAAAACTAAACGGAATGGGCATTTCCGCCTGCGAGGAGGATTTTTTCACCTCCACTGATGCTGCCTGCGCCTACCTGCGCGCCCACTACCGCGGCAACAAAATCTACGCGCTGGGCACCGCATCCTTTCGGCATCACCTGAAGCAGGAGGGCTTTCCCGTCACCGACCAGCTGGAGGACGACATCGACTGCCTCCTGATGGGCTACGACACTGAACTGACGTACCAGAAGCTGATTGATGCCTGCATCCTGCTCGGCAGGGGTGTGACCTATCTCGCCACCAACCCGGACTGGGTATGTCCTACCGCCTTTGGCTACGTGCCTGACTGCGGAGCCATGGCGCAGGCGCTGGAGCACGCTACCGGAAGACTGCCCCTCTTCCTGGGCAAACCACAGCCTGAGATCGCCCTTCTGGCCATGGAAAAGGCGGGCGTTTCACCTGAGGAGACCGTGCTGGTGGGCGACCGCATCTACACCGACATCGCCTGCGGAAGACGCGCGGGAATCGTTTCTATTCTAGTGTTCAGCGGTGAGACTACGAGGGAAACGATGCGAGAAAGCGATGTCCAGCCTGACTTTGCCCTCGAGGACATAGACGAGATCACCGCAGTGCTGGATGCTTTTTCAGACCATTAAAGCATCTGCGTTCTTCATCTTTTTTTTCCTATATTTTTCTTGCGGAATTATCATGTTCATGGTACTGTGAAAAAACATGTTCGATTGTGTTCCTAAAATCCATCTAAGGGGGTTCTCATCAACATGAAAAACTGCTCGCTCTGCTTCTGTGCGCCATGCTATTGCTTCCCGCCACAAGCGCCCTGGCCGTGAATGAAGATCTTACCGGCAAGGTCGTTATTTACACGTCCATGTACCAGTTCGTCATCGACATGATGGCGGAGGCCATGGCTAAGGAGTTTCCCAACCTGGACGTAGAGTTCTTCTACGGCGGCACAGGCGCCCTGCAGCAGAAGCTGACCGGCGAGATCGAAACCGGCAAGCTGGGCTGCGACATGATGCTGGTGGCCGAGCCGGCCTACTCGCTTGAGTTGAAGGAAGCGGGCTGGTTGCACCCTTACATGATCGAGGACGCCGACAACCTGTTGCGCTTCCCCTATGACGAGGAGGGGTACTGGTACCCAGTGCGCGTCTGCAACATGGTGCTGGCGTACAACCCCGAGCGTTACAAGCCGGAAGACCTTCCCAAGAGCTTTGAGGAGTTCGCTCACGACCCGAGCCTCAAGGGGCTTATCTCCATGGGCAACCCCTTGACCTCCGGCACAACCATGGCCGGCATCGCCTCCCTCAGCGACCTTTACGGCTACGAATACTTCGAAGCGCTGGGTGCCAATAACGTGATGATCGAGTCAGGCTCCGTGGCGTTGACCAAGCTGGAGACCGGCGAATGCAAGGCTATCATGATTCTTGAGGAATCTGTGCTGAAGAAGCGCAAGGACGAGGGCAGCAATCTGTCCGTCATCTACCCCGAGGACGGCGTCATTCTAATCCCCTCCACCGTCATGACGGTAGCCGAGGATCGCAGCGCAAACATGAACATCCCGGCTTGCCATGCAATCACCGACTGGTTGCTGTCCGAAGAGGGGCAGCAGTTCGTGGTGGCGGGCTACATGCACTCCGTGTTCAAGGGCAGCAAGGCCATTCCCTTCGACTCCATCGATACCGACGAGCTGATCAAGAATGATATCGGCGTCGACTGGGTGCGCACCTACAAACAGCGCGATGAAATCCAGAACGCGTTCCAGCAAAGCGTGACCATCTCCAAATAGTAGCGAAAGCCGCTATCTCAACACCAATCGGGCGGAGGTAGACCGACAGGCTTGGTTTTCCTTCGCCCTTTTTTGAGGACACACATAATGAGAATACTTGCTGGCGCTGATCACACCATCGAACGCCGCACCAAAACAGTACTGGCCGTTATACTGTTGCTTGCCATTGCTATGATTTACCTTGGTATCTGTGGCATGCGGACACTCAAACAGTCCGGCTATGACGACGCAAAGGGCTTCTGGTTAATCTACGACGCTGGCCGTTTGGCCGGCAGAAACTCGGACAAGGACGTGGCGCTGTTGCTCTCGCTTCCCGCAGACACGCAACAGGCCGTCGAAGCCGTCTTGGATACGACCATACGCGCCTTATGGCAGCGCGTGCGCTTCGCTGGGGAGACAGCGCAAGATTTTGCTCGCGCCGATGGCTTAAAACGCCAGAGCGTCATGCAGTCTCTCTTGCTCGAAACGCAGGACGCCGATTTACAGCAGAGCATACGCCACGCGGCGGAAGCCCTCTCGTTGATTCGCGAGGGTATGACGACGGACGGCACGCCTGCCTTTGAAAAGCTGATGCACGATGTCGTCTCACTGCTACCTGCATCAGAGGCACAGCCACTCCGTGAACGCCTTGCCGATCTTATGAGGACCGAATCCGCCGCCGTGCAAACGGACATACGCCAACGCTCCCGGGCCCTTTTCGAGGAGGCCGTCGCGGAGAGGCGCCTGTCCCGCTTTACAAAAGGCGGTGCTGGTCTGATTCCCGTCGCCAGGGAATTATTCAATGAGTTGCACTCCGCTGCCCCCACAGCCGATATCTCATCGGCCTTCGATCTTGTCAAACAGGTGCCACGGCAACAGGAAGCCTATGCCTCGCTGTTCGTTTTACCCGCCCACG
>JBAYOX010000073.1:0-7679 GCA_041678025.1 Aminobacteriaceae bacterium | reverse complement strand
GGGCTAGAACAGCCGATTTCATCTCCTCCGCCGAGACCACCCTTACGACGTCGAGCCCCGAAAGTTCCGTAAGCGGGGATGGACCCAACACCAGCGTTACAGAGGCGCCTCTGTACCATGCAGACCGTGCGACGGCAAGACCCATCTTGCCGGAGCTCGGGTTGCCTATGAAACGGACCGGGTCCAGGTATTCGTAGGTCGGGCCCGCTGTCACAAGGACACGTTTATCGGCAAGATTCCGGTGCGGACAGAGCAGACGCCACATCTCCTCAAGGATCACTCCGGTAGCCGGCAACCGCCCTTTGCCCTCGTATCCGCAGGCCAGATCACCCGAATCAGGGTCCACTATCGAAACGCCGCGCTCCTTCAGGGTCTTGATATTCGCGACCGTGGCCTCGTTTGAGAGCATGTTTACGTTCATAGCCGGGCAGAGAAGGACAGGCGCTTGAGTCGCAAGAATAAGCGAGCCCAGAAGCTCTTTTCCCCTTCCTTGAGCGGTATTGGCCAGGGTCTCCGCTGTGCATGGGGCTACGATAACCACGTCGGCCCACGCCGCCAGTGAAATATGCGGGATCATCCAGCCGTGGCTGTCGGAAAGAAAGTCACGGGCACACCAGGCGCGCCTTCCTGCGAGAGTCGACAGGGTAAGGGGGCTGACAAACCTTTCCCCACCCTCGGTTAGTACGACCTCAACCTCGCAGCCAGCCTTTACAAGAGCACGTACAAGCTCAGGCGCCTTGTACGCCGAGATTCCGCCCGTTACCCCGAGTACTACTTTTTTATTTCTCTTCCATTCGGGCATCTTCCACTGCCTCTGTCTCTGCCTCTCCCTCGTCGGGCTGTTCCGAGGGGAAGCAGAGCTTTCCCTGATGGAACTCCTCCAGAGCGGTGGATATGAACTTCTCGTTGTTCTCCTCCAGGGTACGCCCCTTCTGCTCGCTCAAAGCGCGCGCCCTCGCCGCCACGGCCACCGTGAGGACATATTTATTCTCTATCCCCTGCTTCGTCCCCAGAGAATCAAGATCGTAAAGCTTCATATCGCTGCTCCTCTCTGTCTCTTGCTGATACTCCTGTATTCAATAATAATGCTCTCAAGCTCCTTCGCGGCCCTCTCCACACAGTCGTTGATAATAACGTGATCGTAGAACCCGCATTTCTCCATCTCCTGCCTGGCGTTGTAGAGACGCACCTGCAGGAGGTCTTCAGCCTCTGTTCCCCTGTCTCGCAGCCTCTGTTCCAGCTCTTCGAACGAGGGCGGAGAGACAAAGACCAGCACGCTATCCGGCATGCTCTCCCTTACCTGAAGCGCCCCCTGAACGTCTATCTCCAAAAGAATGTCGAAGCCGGACTCAAGCGCATACAGCACATCTTCCTTAAGTGTCCCATAATACTGTCCATGGACTACGGCGTACTCCAGAAAGTCCCCCTTCTCCAGCCTGTCGAGAAAGACCTTATGTGAGACAAACCGGTAGTCCACACCCTCCTGTTCGCCGTTTCTCGGCTCTCGTGTCGTGCAGGAGACGGAGAACTCTATCCCTGGCACCCTCTCGAACATCAGCTTTCTAAGAGTCCCCTTCCCGGTACCGCTGGGGCCGGACAGAACGAACAGGTTGCCCCTCGGTTTACTTTGCATCTTCGCTCTCACCTTCATACCGGCTTACGATCGTCTCCGGCTGAATCGCCGATAGCACGACGTGGTTACTGTCGGTAATTAGGATAGCTCTTGTCTTTCTGCCCTGCGTCGCGTCGATCAGGTGCCCCTCCGCCCTCGCTTCTTCCTTTAGTCGTTTGATCGGGGCCGATGAAGGGTGAACTATGGCCACGATGCGCTCCGCAACTATCATATTTCCGAATCCAATGTGAACCAGCCGGCCAGCCATGACGATCACTCCACGTTCTGAACTTGTTCGCGTATCTTCTCGAGGATGGCCTTGGCCTCGACCACCATCCAGCGAAGCTCCGCATCCGCTATCTTCGATCCGATGGTGTTCACCTCTCTGTTCATCTCCTGCAGCAGGAAATCCAGCTTTCGCCCCTCGGATTCTTTTGCGTTCAATATCGATTCGAACTGTCGAAGGTGGCTTCTCGTGCGTACGAACTCCTCCGAGATATCCCACTTGTCGGATAAGATCACTATCTCCTGGGCAATACGGTTCTGATCGGCCTCAAGGGGCGCCTCTTCGAGCAGAGCGGCAATCCTCTCCCTCGTCTCCTCGATGATCCCGTCCCTCCTGATGCTCCAGGCTCTCTCAAGGGAGTCGGCCAGGGCCCCCAGTGATGCTAAATACTCCCTGATTGCAAGTAAAAGGCTGGCACCCTCGGTCGCCCTCATCTGCAGAAGATTATCAACAGCGCGACCCAGAAGGGCCTCCAGAGCGGTCTTTATCTCTTCCTCCAGCCCTCCCTGCGAGGGGGAGTCAAAAACGCCGGGAAGCGCCAGCAGAGCCTCCAAGGAGGGGGGCTCGGGCGAACCCAGCCGTCCTGCAAGCTCTGCAAGCTGATTATAGTAAATCGAGAGCAGTTCCGAGTTAAGCGAAGCCGTCCTGTACTGGTCAGCCCAGCGAAGCTCCACAGAACAGCGCAATTTTCCTCTGCCGACGCCCTGCCTTAGCCTGTTGGTTATATAGGGTTCAAACGAGGCCAGCTCCCTCGGGAGACGGGGGGAGAGCTCCTGGTAGCGGTGGTTCACCGAGGAAAGTTCCAGTATGAGCGTTCCCCACTCAAATACGCCTGTCTCCCTGGAAAAACCGGTCATACTACGTATCATAAAGGTCTACCTCCCATATTCTCTATAAACAGATCAAGCACCGTCCTGAGCTCGGACAATCCTCTACCATCCAGGGAGCAGACGGCCACAGTCTGGGTATTGCAGGCCCCAAGACGGGCGATAGCAGTGCTTAGATCCTCGGAGGAAACTAAGTCGATCTTGTTGAGCACGAACAGACGTGGAATCTCTCCCGCGCCTATCTCCTGCAGAGTCTGTTCAACCACATACCGGACCTCGAGGAAGTCTGGAGACGATACGTCCAGTACCACCAACAGGAGATTCGAGCCGACTATCTCCTCCAGTGTCGTGCGAAAGGCCGCCACCAGTCCGGGAGGAAGATCTCTGATAAAACCCACCGTATCGGAGACGAGTACGCTCCTTCCGGAGGGGAGGAACACAGAGCGGACGAAGGTGTCCAAAGTGGAGAAGAGCCGATCCTCGGCGACAAGAGAGTCATCGCCGCTCAAACCTCTTAGGAGAGGGACTTCCCACTGTTTGTATAACCGACTAGCGAGAGCACCGGAATGTTCATCTTACGTCTGCGCACCCTTTGAAGCTCCCGCTTGCGTTTCAGTGTCTCAAGCTTTCTTCCTATATCTCTGACCCTTCGTTCCAGCTTCCTGCGGTGCCTTTCAAACTCGGTCTCACCCGGACCGCGCGTGCCGATGCCACCTCCAAGCCGCGACATCTGGGCTCCCAGCCCCTTCAGATGAGGGATTTCGTACTTGCACAGAGCCATCTCAACCTGGAGTTTTGCCTCGGAGGTACTAGCCCTTCTCTCGAAAATCTTCATGATGACAAAAGGGCGATCCCAAACCTCCACCCCCGCCATGCTCTGAAGGTTGCTCTTCTGCCCCGGAGTTAGGCTCTCGTTGCACACGAGGAGATCAGCACCTGCCTCCCTGCAAAATAGAGCGATCTCCTCCACCTTTCCCTTTCCGAAGAGGTAGGCTGGGTCCGGGCTGTCCCTTCTCTGAAGCACCCTGCCCACCGTACTGACTCCCAGATTATCCAGAAGCAGCGAAAGCTCTTCGAGCAAGACCGAAGGGGCGAAATCCCTCCTCGGAAGGTCCAACGCCGCCAGGACGGCTTTCTTCATGAGGAGAGACTGCCATCCGATGGGGTGCCGCCGCTGAGCTCGTAGAACGCGCCACCGAGGTCCTTCAGCAGGGACCTCCTCCCCTCGTTGCCAAGGGGGATATACTTCGAGGAGTCTATAACCTCTCCGAACACTATCGAGAGCCGACCAGGCTTCACCCAGAGGCTGCCGGGGGGCATGGCCTTAAAGGCCCCGGAGATATATGCCGGGACGATGGGAGCTCCGGATTTAAGGGCGATCAACGCAACTCCTCCCTCAAGGGGTTGCAGCTCTCCGTCGGTCGAACGGCCTCCCTCCGGGAAGATTAGCACGTTCTCCCCGCTCTCCAGAAGCTTCAAAAAAGTGCGTAAGGCGGCACCAGCCCTCTGACTGTCGCTCTTTCTCACCGGGATTGCACCCAGGGCACGAATCGCTCCTCCCAAAAAAAACGGCTTGAACAGATCCTCCTTCGCAAGATAACGAAGGCGGCGCGGAAAGACGGCGCCCATTATCACCGGATCAAGGTTGCTCGTGTGGTTTGCGGCGACTATTACATTCCTTTCCGGGAGGGCCGACGTCCATCCAATCGAGAGGCGGTTATAAACCTTGAGGGAGATGAAGAAGAACCATTTGACAAAAAAGTAGAAAACCCTGTTAAAGAGCGTCATTTTTCCGTAACACTCCTCTTTTTTTCCAGTATGATCGAGACAAGGGCATCTACAGACTCGTCGATGGAGAGGGCATCGGTATTGAGTTCTACCGCCCCCTCGGCCTTACGCAAGGGAGCGGCGGAGCGTTCGCTGTCCACTCTGTCGCGGGCCCGGATGGAGCCAAGAACCTCCTCTAAGGAGACTGACTCTCCACGCTCGTTCAGCTCCAAAAGGCGCCGTTTTGCGCGCACCTCGTCCGAGGCGAGCAGAAAAACCTTGACGTCGGCATTCGGGAAGACCACAGTCCCCATATCCCGCCCGTCTGCCACCAACATCCCTGACATACCCTGCTCGCGCTGTATTGAGAGCAGTCGTCTCCTTATGACGGGAAGAGCTGCGTAGGAGGATACGATGGAGTCCACAAGGGGAGATCGAATGGTGGCGCTGACGTCCTCCCCTCCGACCAGGAGGCGATTGCCGGCGATACTGATCGAGATTTCCTCAAGCGCTTCTTCGATCTCCTCGCCCTCCTCCGGAGGGATGTTTTTCGTGTGCAGATAGTAGGCCAGGGCCCTGTACAGGGCCCCGGTGTCGAGGTAACGCATATCGAGTCGCTCCGCGGCCCTTTTTGCAAGGGTGCTCTTCCCCGCCCCGGCCGGCCCGTCGATGGCTACGACGAATGAACCCGAGGTCATCTAAAGGCTTCCTCCATCTCGGACAACTCCTCTTCAGCCTGAGCAACGAAGTCGACCAGCTCCGACATCAACATCTCGTAGTCGGAGACTCCAAGACGCTCGAGGCTTTCCGGGAAGAGATAGCTCTGTAGTCCGTCGGCACCCACACCTACTCCCAGCATCAAGCATAGGGAGTTGGCAAGGTGCACAACGTCGACCAGATCCTGGTACTTTGGTTCATCCAGGTTATTCGGTGCATGGTGATATGCCACCGCGTACTTGAAGGGCTCCGGCAAGCCCCACTTTTCGACGAGCATCGCACCGACAACAGCATGGTCGAAACCAAGGACCTGTACCTCGGCCTCGAGAAATGACATCTGGCGCTCTTCGACCATCTTCGCGATAATTCCATATCCGAATCGCACATAATCGTTCAGGACAACCTTGCCCACGTCGTGCAAAAGTCCGCCGACATAGGCCTCCTCCGGCGAGCTCCTCTTCGTCAGCTGTGCGATATACCTTGCCGAGTAGGCCACCGAAAGGGAGTGACGCCACAACATCCCGCGATCCAGGGCGTATCCGGCAAGAGGTTTATCCATGACGGAATAAACAGAGGCGGCGAGAACTATACTGCTGATATTCTTATAGCCCAGGAGAGCTATGGCCTCCGAGACGCTGGAGATATCGCGTGAAATTCCGTAGGCCGCGGAGTTGGCTAGCTTTAGCGTGCGGATCACCAAGCCCTCATCCCGGGAGAGGCTTGCGGCGACATCCTGTGCATTGCTGTCGGGATCGTTCAGCTTACGCATTGTTTCCACTACGAACTGCGGAAACGACCGTATCTCCTTTATCTTGCCGAGGATGCGGGTTTTGATCAGTTCCCGAGTTCGTTCGTCGATTCCATCCATCTTCCGTCCTCCTCCATGCCTCAGACAATTCCTCCGCTTCGAATTGCGTGCCACAGCGCCCCGCGGGACATCTCCACGAATTGCCCCTGATGCAGATTTTTCAGCTCCATTTTACCAATTCTTTTACGAACTAGCACGACCACCTCGCAGCCAATTTCGGCGACCATGCGGCGTACCTCGCGTTTTATTCCCTCGGAAAGAACGACCGAGATCCATGCTCCATACGGCTCCCTGTCGAGCAGAAGGACGTTCACTGGCTTGATCAGCCTATCGTCCAGAAGTGCACCCGCCATGAGCTTCCGCACCTCCCTGCGCGTGATCTCGCGATCCAGCTGCACTTCGTACTCGCGAAGAATTCGCTTCGAAGGATGCGTCACATCATGCGCCAAAACTCCGTCGTTCGTCAGGATAAGCAGCCCCTGGCTCTCCTTGTCGAGGCGACCCACCGGGAAAAGCCGTACATCATCGAACTCCTTCGGCAGTAGTCCCAATACTGTGGGGTAGCGTTCATCCGCCACCGCGCAGACCACCCCGGGAGGCTTGTTCATCACGAGATAGCGATTCTCCTGAGGAGCGACCGGCGAACCGTCGACCCTCACGTCCGCCCCAGGCACCACGCTATAGCCGGGCAGAAGGACCACTTTGCCGTCGATGCGAACCCTGCCGTCCCGTATCAACGCCTCAACCTTCCTACGGGCTCCGACTCCGCAGGTAGCGAGATACCGGTTTAGTCTGACGCCACTGTCCATGGCCCTTCCAAATCCAGCCCTCCATCCGGGATAGGGGCTTGTGAGCTGTCCTCGGAAGGCGCAAGCTCGCCGAGCTCCTCCAGGGTGGGGAGCTCTGAAATAGACACCAGGCCGAAAGTCTCAAGAAACCTGTCCGTGGTGCGGTAGAGCAACGGTGATCCAGTCCCCTTCCTTCGGCCGGCTATGCGCACCATGCCGTGAAAAAGAAGTGTCTCGATCACCCTTTCACAGCGTACGCCCCGAATCTCCTCGACTTCTCCACGGGTCACCGGTTGATTATAAGCTATGACGGCCAGAGTCTCCACCGCGGCTTTACTTAAGCGTATCTTTTGAGCGGTCGCCGTGTCTCTGAAAGATGCGACCACATCCGATACATCCTCGGAGGAGGTCATGCTCCATCCTCCAGGAGACTCGACCAGAGCAAGACCGTGCCCCTGTCGCAGAAGAAGCGAGCGAAGTCCCTCAAGCTCGGCTTTGATCACCGCCAAAGGGACCGAAAGCAGATCCGACAGCTCGCTCACCGGCACCGGGGCCGATGCGACGAAAAGAACCGCCTCTATGCTTCTCGCCAGTGAGGAAAGCATCTCAAACTCTGATGATGGTGACATCTCCGAAAAGATCCCTCTGAATAATCCGGACAAGCCCGGCCCTGCTCATCTCCAACAGTGCGATAATAGTGACTACAAGGTTCTGCATCGACCTATTTTCCCTCAGGAAGACCGACAGGCTTAACTCTCCGCAGTCGGCCATACTGGAAATCAAATGGGAAATCTTGATATCTACCTGCTCCTCCTCGGGCAGAGCTGATGGGACACCGTCCCATTCAAAAGCATCCTGATCATCGGATACAGCC
>JBAYOX010000072.1:0-7723 GCA_041678025.1 Aminobacteriaceae bacterium | reverse complement strand
CCGCCTCGACGGCACGGGGTGAGAAGCGCAACGTCCTGGCCCATTCGACATCGGCTGTCGCATGAGCGACCCTTTTTATAACTCGGCAGACATCCGCGTGAACGGGGAGATCACCCATCAGGCCGTCGAGTATGCGAAAGCTCTTCTCCTCTATCTCCGAGGGGGAGAGATCCCGGTCGCTCTTACCGACGGGCGTGGTGTTCGATCCATCGACAATCTTTCCCTCCATATATGGAAGCCCCCTGTCCGGCGCTCGCTAAACAACCTGAAAAGAAGCGCCGCGTGAGATACGATCTGCATAATGCAGTCCATCCTAATACCCGGGCATCCGCCTGTCAATCGACCATTGCGCCATCCCTCTTCCGAGGGGGGTATATCGATAGGGTTAAGGCAAACAAAAAGTAATGCACATTAACAATAAACGCCAGAAATGAATAAATGTTTGTCGTATCATTACGGGCCAGATAAAAATGAAATTAATCATTCTATACTTGCATACGGCCTACCGGTATAGTAGCATGATGCGCGTTGGATACAAATCTTGAATGTGCCGAAAATACCTTAGGTGTTTCGGTGTACATATTTACGCCGAAGGAGTGATCAGGGGGTGTTTCCAACGGGTAAGGCGGTGTTGTAGTAGTCCGTTAAAAGGTGTATAATCACGTGGCAAGACTCTAGAAATGTTTCACTTCTTAAATATCAAAAACTTCTTTGCATGAGAAATCCCTGACGTTTTTATTTTAATATGGCAGTTACTGCTTACATTTCGAGAGTCTTCGTAGTGTCGAGAGACATAATCAAGGGAGGCGTTGTGTTGAACACACTGAGGTTTAGGTTAATCGCGTCGTTTTTGCTTATCTCGTTGCTGGCGCTGGCGGCGACGAGTCTGATCGCGGTGAGGATATTCAAGCAGGAGTTAATCCGGGCTGCCTGGAAGGAGGGGGAGGCCTTAAACACGGCATTGGCGGAGGAGGTTAACTCCTACCTTAAGGAGCGCCTAGTCGTTGTTGAGATGCAGGCTGAGAGAAATGCGATCAGGTCTATGAACTGGGATGAGCAGGAGGCCGCTCTGGCCCCTCTGTACGGTCGTTTCGGCTTTCTCGATGTGTTCGTCGTGGATCTACAGGGTGACGCCCGTTTCGTCCAGAGGGACGTCAAGGGGGTCAACGTCAAGGACAGGGATTATTTTCTCAAGGCCGTTAAGGAGGGGAAGTCAGTCGTGTCCGAGCCGATCCTGAACAGGGCGACGGGCGCATTGACGTTCGTTTATGCGGCTCCTATCATGAAGGAGAGGCAGGTTGCGGGAGTTCTTGTAGCCTCTGAAAACCTTGAGGTTATCTCGAAGTCCGTGAGCTCTATCAAGTGGGGTTCCAGCGGTTACTCCGCCATGGCGGACAAGAGCGGTATACTAATCGCCCACCCGGTTAAGGATGTCATAGGCCAGCTCAACATGAGCATAGAGAGTGACAGGATAGCCCCCGAACTCGCACGAGCGGCGAAGGACGGCCTGGCCGGAAACCGGGGCAGGGCGAGCTACTTCTTCAACGGGCGGGATCAGATGAACGCATACTCCCCGGTGCCTCTGACTGGATGGCTGATCAACGTGACCACAGCCCAGGCGGAGTTTCTGGCACCGGTAAAGGATATTCAAAGGGCTCTTCTGATGGTGATAGGGGTCTCGGGGGTGCTTATCGTCCTGGTGTCACTCTGGCTTGCCAATACGGTCGCAAGTCCTATCCGCAGTATTGCTGCCAAGATGGAGCTCGTCGGCAAGGGGGATCTTACCGCCGAGGTCGACCTGAGAAGCGGCATGAGGGAGATAAAGACCCTTACTACGGCTACGAACTCAATGATAACCATGGTCTCTGCCTCGATCGCGGAGATAATGGAGGCTTCGAAGCTCGTGCAGGAGCGTGCCGAGGATCTGAGCGCGGCAGCGGAGGAGTCGACGGCCTCCATAGAGGAGGTCCTCGCCCTGACGGAGAAGGTGAGTGCTCAGACGGAGAACGCCGCAGCAGCAGTCGAGGAGTCCAATGCCGGAGTCGACGAGGTTGCCGCGGCCGCACAGGCTGCCGCAAAGGCCGCCGCCGAGGCTGGAGAGGGTGCCATCCTCATCTCGTCCGCAGCACAGAAGGGCGGGGAGTCGGTAAAGACCATGGCGGGTATGATCGACAGAACCGCCGCTGCAGGCACGCAGGTCGGAAGCGCCGTGGAGAACCTCGCCGGTACGGTCAGGAATATCTCTGCCTTTGTGACAACGATAACCCAGATAGCCGACCAGACCAACCTGCTTGCGTTGAACGCGGCGATCGAGGCCGCTCGCGCCGGCGAGGCGGGGCGCGGATTCGCAGTCGTGGCCGAGGAGGTGCGCAAGCTCGCGGAGGAGTCCAACCGCGCGGCGGGCGAGGTGGAGAAGCTTATTAGCGAGATAGAGACCCGCACGGAGAGTGCGCTAAGGGACTCGGCAGGGTCCTCCTCGATACTGAAGGAGCTTGTGGATAAGGCGTCCGAGACCAGCTCCGTGATAAACGACGTGGTCAACAGGGTGAACGCTGTCACGGAGAATATTCAGACCATAGCTGCCACGGCTCAGGAGCAGTCGGCCAGTGCTCAGGAGATGGCTGCGGGCATGGACAACGTGAGAAACTCCAGCGTTGAGATAGCCGACCAGGTCGGAGGGGTCAACCGTTCCATGGAGGAGCAGACGAAGGCCACAGAGGCTATTGCGGCCTCCTCGGAGGAGCTGGTGAGCCTTGGAGAGGCCTTGCAGAGGGCTGTGTCGCGTTTCAGGGTCTCCTCTAACGGCAAGGGGCTTGTGCCGAAAGTGTAGCCGCCGGGAGATACAGTCGAAAGTTCGCGAGAAGGACGCCTGAAAGGCGTCCTTCTTTGTGCGCGCTCTTTGAAAGCCGGGTATAATAAGAGTGTCGAACATATTCTTTACAAGGCAGTGATGACATGAAGGTCAGAGATTTTCTGCTCGAGAGGTTTTTTGCAAGGTATGAGTTTTCAACGCGCTATATGTTCAGCGCGTCGGACTGCGAGGCCGTCTCTTTAAAGGAACTGCTTGCGGGGGCGGACCTCGAGGTGCTTGATCTGTGGGACAACCTTCGACTATCGTACACCGAGTCGCGAGGACACCCCCTTCTTCTGAACGAGATAGCGAGGGAGACGTCTCTCTCTCCGGAGGATGTAATCGTGCTCAACCCGGAGGAGGGGATATTTCTGACGTTTAACGCCCTGCTAGATTCTTCGGACCACGTCATTGTACTGAGCCCCTGCTATCAGTCTCTGTATGAGATTCCGAAGTCGCTCGGCTGCGAGGTCACCCGATGGTATCTGAAGAAGGAGCAGGGCGAATGGAAGCTTGATATTGCGTCCCTTGAGGAGGCAATCCAAAAGAACACCAGGCTGCTGATCATCAACTTCCCGCATAATCCCACGGGATTTCTGCCGTCGAGTGAGCAGATGGAGGCCATAGTTAACCTATCCGCCAGAAACGGGTTGTTCGTCTTCTCCGACGAGATGTACAGGGGGATGGAAAAGACGACGTCGAGTCGGCTGCCCTCCGCGACATCGCTTTTCAGGAAGAGCGCGGCCTTGGGTGGGCTTTCAAAGGCGTACGGGCTTCCAGGACTCCGGGTTGGGTGGGTGACGTCAAAGGACGGTAAGCTGCTGGAAAGGATAGCCGCTCTGAAGGATTATACGTCCATCTGTACATCCGCTCCTTCGGAGATTCTCGCGATAGCGGCGCTAAGGCGCGGCTCGGAGCTGACGGAGAGGTGCAGGGGGATTGTGCGGGATAATCTGAACCTGGCCCGTTCGTTCTTCAGAGAGAGAGTCGAAAGGTTTGAGTGGTTCGAGCCATCCGGCGGGTCTGTGGCCTTTCCTCGACTGTTGGGGGACGAGCCGGTCAAGGCCTTCTGCGAACGAGCCGTGTCGGAGCACGGACTGATGATTCTGCCGGACGGGGTGTTCGACGTCGATTGGAACCACTTCAGGGTCGGAATGGGAAGGCGATCCTTCCCAGAGGCGCTATCCGCGCTGCGCGAGATGATATAATAACCTGTTTCTTTCCTCTCCTTCGGCAATAGGATAAAATACCGTTGTAATATTGGCCTTACCGGCCCCCCGTCGTTGGTTTTGCTGCGGAATGAGGTGATACGGCATGACGGGTAAAGACGGAACTTCATCAGCGGAGGGTTTTGTGCGGGAGTGGGAGAATATGTTCTTCTTCTGCGACGACCCTGCGCGCACCCGGCGCTATATTCAGATCATCAAAGCTGTCTTCGACAACACCGTCGAGGGCATCATGATTACTGACGCAGACAGCGTTATCCAGATGGTCAACGCCGCCTTCACAGCGATCACCGGCTATTCATCCGCAGAGGTGGTCGGCAGCAGTCCGCGAATTCTCAAGTCCGACCGTCACTCTGTGGATTTCTACAAGGACTTCTGGATGAGGCTCGTGAACGAGGGGCATTGGGAGGGCGAGATCTGGAACCGAAGGAAGACGGGCGAGGTCTACCCCGAGTGGATGGTATGCACGGCGGTCTACGGCGAGGATGGCGCTCCCGAGCACTATATCTCTGTCTTCAACGACCTCTCGGAGGTCAGGTTCAAGGACGCGCAGCTCGAGCTTCGCTCCAACTTCGATTTCCTCACGGGCCTTCCGAACAAGGATGCGTTCCGGAGCCGTCTTCAGGGCGAAATAGCCAGCAAGTCCACGGAGAACAAGAGACTCGCTCTTCTCGTCTTCGATATCAACAGGTTCAAGAATATAAATGACTCGTTGGGGCACTACGTCGGAGACGTCCTTCTGAAACAGATGGGCGATTTCCTCACGGAGTGCGCAGGCTCAGCGGCTCTGGTCTCTCGCATCGGCGCGGACGACTTCTACATCATGCTGACGGATGTTGAGAGTCCGGAGGAGGTCGCCTCAAGGGTGAAGAAGATTATTGCCTGCCTGGCCGAACCCATGGAGATAGAGGGGTACAGGCTGTTCATCAGCGCGAGCATCGGCATAAGCGTTTTCCCGGACGACGGTGCCGATGCCGAAGAGCTTATCAAGCGGGCGGACATCGCCATGGGCAAGGCAAAGGAGAGCGGCATAAGCAGCTTCAGGTTTTTCACAGAGGAGCTGGGCGTCAGCGCCTCGCTGAAGCTGTCGCTCGAGAACGCACTGCGCGAGGGTATGGATAGGAACGAGTTCTTCATGACCTATCAACCCAAGTACTGCGTCAGGAGTAGCGATTTTTCCGGGGCGGAGGCGCTACTCCGGTGGGAGAGGCCTGACGGTGTGGTTTTGCCGTCGGATTTCATCCCTCTGGCCGAGGAGACCGGGCTGATACTTCCGCTTGGCGAGATGGTCTTTCGCAAGGTTATATGCCAGATCGCCAGGTGGAGGGAGAGCGGGATGTTTATGGGGGAGGTGGCGGTCAACCTCTCCACGCGTCAGTTTCATCAGAGCGCGCTCCTTCACAGGATAAAATCTCTGTTGGACGAGTACGGCGTGCCTCCGTCATCGCTCGGGATAGAGATAACCGAGTCGGGAATAATGGACAACCTGATGGATTCGATCAAGACGCTTTCCGGTCTGAAGGAGCTTGGGATGACCATCTACATCGACGACTTCGGGACGGGGTACTCATCGCTTAACTATCTGAAACGCCTTCCGATCGATGCGCTCAAGATTGACAAGAGTTTCATCGACAACGTGTTGGAGGACGTCAACGATTCGGCGATCGTCAAGGCGGTGATTGGAATAGCCCGGTCTCTGAGCCTTCGTGTGGTCGCGGAGGGAGTTGAGACCGTTGAGCAGCTTGAGTTTCTGAGACAGAACGGCTGCGACGAGATTCAGGGCTACCTTCTTAGCCGGCCGCTTCCATGCGAAGCCTTGCCGGAGTTTATAAAAACCAGGGGGCCGGACCCTTTTTTGAGGATTGTCGACCATGCGCATACTGCTGAGAGGCCGGATTCCTTGTGTTGCAATGATGGTAGAGGGAGGTTTCTCAGTTGAGGGTTCTTAAAAATGTGCCTGTGGAGGAGCTGCGCATGTACCGCGGGGTGGTGGTGGAGGACGTTGTAGGTCCTACAGGCTCCCTTCTTCTCCCCAAGGGAGAGGACATCCAGGAACTTCTGCATTCTATTCCCGACGTGGATAAGAGCCTGAGACAGTGGGGGATAGGCTCGGTTCTGCTCAGCGTGTCTTTTGATATCTCCGAGGATGATTTCAGAGTTATCCTCGACAATATCAAGCCGAAGATGCGGGTTCTTGAGGCCGAGGTGGCGCAGAAGACCGTGTCCCAGGTAGACGAGGTCTACAGGAGGATCTCAGAGAACGGGACTCTTGGGGAAGGGGCGTATCATCTGGCTCAGCAGGCCGCAATGCTGTCAGAAGAGGTGTCCCGCGCCCCGCAGATTCTTATGTGCCTTGGTAAAGTCAAAGATAACGACGAGTATACGTTTGTTCACTCTCTTAATGTGGCACTTTTAAGCGGCTATCTTGCCAGACAGATGAAGCCTGGCGATAAGGAGCTCGCCGCAGCCGTCACCTTCGGAGGGATTCTTCACGACCTCGGAAAAGCCAGGGTCCCCCAGGATGTCCTGAACAAGCCCGGCAGGCTGACAGCGGACGAGTACGAGATCATGAAGCAGCACTCGGTATTCGGACATGAAGTGGCGAGGGACTCGGGGATTTCCGACTCAAGAGTGCTGTCGGTCATCAGGAATCATCACGAGCGTTGGAACGGAAGCGGGTACCCCGATGGGCTCAAGAGCAAAAAAATCCCATTATTCGCGCGAATATCGGCCGTTGCGGATGTCTTCGACGCCCTGACGGCCAAAAGGGTGTACAAAGAACCCGCCACAAGCCGCGACGCCGTATCGATAATGCTTAAGTCGTCCGAGGGGGATTTTGACTGGAACATAGTCCGGCTGCTGCTGGTATCGGTGGGGCTCTTCCCGCCGGGGACCATGGTGGAGCTGTCCGACTCGAGCACTGGTGTCGTCGTCAGTTCGAAGAACACCGATCTCATGCGACCGGTGGTTCACGTGTATGTCGACGAGGAGGGCAGGCGGCTACCGCAGGGCAGGCTGGTGGACCTGTCGAAGCAGGCGAATCTGTACGTACATCGAGCCTATGACGACCTGGGAAAGGGCGCATCCTTCCTATAGGTGGATCGCCGGATAAGCCTATCGGAATGAGGTGCGTTCTATCTCTCCTATCCTCTCCTCGAAGCCGTAGATGGTGGGGTCTATCTCATTCACTGTTCCGTCGAGCTCCTTCATTGATCGGAAGGAGTACTGCTTCGGTAGCCTGTTAGCGAACCTCTTCACCTTCAGTAGCGCCTGGAGGTAGTTCCGCTCGAAGGGGAGTATCGACTGGGCGGCCATCAGCGCGCTGGGGATCTGCTCCGTGTGGAACAGGAGCGCCATCTCCAGGTTCTCCTCTATGTCCATCTCGTCGTACCAGAGAGATGCCAGTATCCTTCTGTACCGCTTCCTCTCCTGTCCTCGCACCATCTTCGACACCGCGCGGTCAATGCGTTTCATCCCCGATCGAATCGAACCGAGCACGAACGCCTCGTCCTTTTGCGGCAGCGAATACCGAGCAATGTACTCGGCCTCTATCTCGGGGAGGGATTCCTTTCTGAGAAGCTTGCCGAACGAGGGGCGAAGGGAGACGTCGGCCCTCTCCATAGGTGCAGCAAGCAACTTGCGGAAT
>JBAYOX010000071.1:0-7795 GCA_041678025.1 Aminobacteriaceae bacterium | reverse complement strand
CGGGGTGCCGCAGCGACGTGAGCGTGTGTTCATAGTCGGGTTTCGCTCGGACCTGGGTGTGGAATGGTCTTTCCCCCCCTCCACGCACTCCAGGGACGCGCTGCTTCGTTCCCAGTGGATAGACGAGGAGTATTGGGAGCGTCACATCGGGGTGCCTCGTTACGACCTTGATTCATTTCCAGGGCTCTCCGCGCGTGTGGAGCGGATACGCGGGACCATCGACTACGGCGACTTCCTGCCGTGGCGCACCGTCAGAGACGCCATCGCGGGGATGCCGGAGCCGAACCTCGACGAATCGCCGCTCTTCTTCGACCACATGTTGCAGCCGGGGGCGAAGCCCTACCCGGGTCATACCGGGAGCGTCCTGGACATGCCGGCCAAGACGCTGAAGGCCGGAGACCACGGCGTACCGGGAGGGGAGAACATGTTCCGACTGGACGACGGCGCACTTCGGTATTTCACTGTTCGAGAGTCGGCGAGGTTGCAGACCTTCCCTGACACATACGTCTTTCACGGCTCGTGGACGGAGACCATGCGCCAGCTTGGGAACGCGGTGCCGGTCTCGTTGGCTCGCAAGATCGCCTCGTCCATTTTGAAGCGGCTGGCGGAGAACGCCCTCTCCAGACTGGCGAAGGCGGAGAGGCGGAGCGCGGTTTGAGCGTGATCCCCTTCAATCCGCTCGACAAGCTCAACTTGGCGCGCAGCGTGATCGGTGCTATGATGAGAAGCGACGCAGTTCCGCTGAAGGACATGGAGACGTTCGAGGGTGCCGGGGTCTACGCGCTATACTACCTCGGTGGTTTCAGGCCGTACGAGGCTCTTTCCAAGGCCAACTCGGGCGGCTCGACTATAGCGCCCATCTACGTCGGGAAGGCGATCCCAAGAGGAGGACGCACAGGGGGCATCATCGAGGCCGAACCGGGAAAAGTGTTGTTCAACCGCCTCAAGGAGCATCGCCAGAGCATCGAGGCGGCAAGGAATCTGAAAGTCGAGGATTTTCGCTGTCGTTATCTGGTGGTAGACGACATCTGGATTCCCTTGGGAGAGGCCCTGCTCATCTCGAAGACGTCGCCCGTTTGGAACAGTATTCAGGACGGATTCGGCAATCACGACCCGGGAGCTGGAAGGCGCGCCGGGAGAATTACGCGTTGGGACGTGCTTCATCCGGGACGCGCGTGGGCGTCGAAACTTGCGCCCCGCACGGAGACAGCGGAGCAGCTTGAAGCCGAGGTCGCGGAGTTTCTTGAGAACCAGAAGCCCTTCGTCGATCCGGCGCGGTGAAAAAACGTTGCTCGAAAGCGGGCTTGAACTGCGGTGATCCAATGCAAACAGGCACCGTCAAACCGAAGCGGCTTTTTGGAATCATCGCTCCCCCTATTGCAAAACCCTTCTCCCCTTGCTACAATACCCGCGTGATAAAAAAAGCCGGGGTGGCGGAATTGGTAGACGCGCTAGATTCAGGTTCTAGTGGGCGTAATGCCTGTCGGGGTTCGAGTCCCCGCCTCGGCACCATGGAAGATCGAGGACTACCTTCTTCGAAAAGGTCGTACTGTGTCTATTGACATAGCTCGGCCTTTTTGTTATCTTAACTATTTGTCAGCACTAATTTCCCCCATATTTATTTCAGGGAGGTCAAATTATTCATGGCCGAATTTGTCCCCGTCAGCAGCAAGCGCCGGAGATTGACCTTCGGGCGTGCTCGGGATTTAGTGGAGATCCCGGACATGATCGAGGTCCAGCGTGATTCCTACAACTGGTTCTACCAGGAGGACGTGGAAGCGGATATGCGCTCCCGGCAGGGCCTGCAGGAGCTAATGCAGGAGATATTCCCCATTGAGAGCTACGACGGGTCGTTTGCGCTTGAATTCGTCCGCTACATATTAGACAATCCTACCACCGAGGAGGAGGAGGCACGGCAGAGGGACCTTACCTGGTCGCGTCCGATCCGCGCCACGATACGGCTTGAGAACAGAAAGACCAAAGAGCTCAAGGAGGAGGAGATCTTCCTGGGCGATTTCCCCGTGATGACCGGCAGGGGAACTTTCATAATCAACGGCACCGAGAGGGTCGTGGTGAACCAGCTCGCAAGGTCCGCCGGGGTTTACTTCTCCAAGGATGAGCAGATCTCCGGGCAGGAGGAGTACTCCGCGAAGATCATACCCGAGCGCGGGGCGTGGCTTGAGTTCTCATTCTCAAGCGGCGACTCCGTCAGCGTAAACATAGACAACAGGAAGAAGATCCCCGCCACACTGCTGCTGAAGATCTTCGGCGCATCGACTGATGAAGGTGTGCTTGACCTTCTGGGCGCGCGAGCCATCGAGAAGGACATAGCCGACGAGGACGTCAGGGGGCTGCTGGCGGCCGAGACGGTAATGGACGCCGATGGCGGAGTGGTGGTCCAGAGGAACAGGCTCATCACGAAGGAGGCGATGGAGGCCCTGTGGTCCACCGGACGCACCAAGGTTCGCGTGTGGGACGCCGCAAGGGCGATAGCCCTCACTCTTGAGAGGGACGGTGCCGCCAACGCCGACGAGGCCATGGTCGAGCTCTTCAAGAAGCTCAGGCCGAACGAGCCGGCCAGGATCGAGAACGCCAGGGAGTATGTGCACTCGCTCTTCTTCGACTCAAGGCGGTACAATCTCGGACGAGTCGGCCGCTACAAGATAAACAGGGCCCTCGGACTCTCCGTACCTGAGGACGTGCGCCTGCTTCAGCTCGACGACCTGGCGAAGATCATCCAGGGTATTCTGCACCTGATGGACCCGGAGAAGGAGGGCGACGACATTGACCACCTCGGCAACCGTCGGGTTCGCTCGGTGGGCGAGCTTCTTGCCAACCAGATCCGTATCGGCCTTCTGCGCATGGAGCGCATAGCCAAGGAGCGTATGACCACTATACCCGAGCTCGATAAGGCAATGGCGCGCGACCTGATAAACGTGCGCCCCATAGCGGCCAGCCTTCGCGAGTTCTTCGGCTCGGGGCAGCTCTCCCAGTTCATGGACCAGACCAACCCTCTGGCCGAGGTCACGCACCGCAGGCGCCTGTCGGCGCTCGGCCCCGGCGGCCTATCGCGCGAGCGCGCCGGCTTCGAAGCCCGCGACGTCCACTACACCCACTACGGCAGGGTCTGCCCTATCGAGACCCCGGAAGGGCCGAACATCGGCCTGGTGACCTCCCTTTCGTCCTACGCAAGGCTTAACGAGTATGGCTTCCTGGTCACCCCTCGCCGAAAGGTGGAGGGTGGGCGAGTGACGGGAGAGATTGAGTTCCTGTCCGCCGACGAGGAGGACAACGTCTACGTCGGCATGGCGAATACCCCGGTGGACGATGACGGGATGATCACCGACCTTGAGTGCTTCACCAGGTTCCAGGGTAATATTGTCTCGGTCCCCCGTGAGGAAGTCACCTACCTTGACGTGTCGCCAAAGCAGATAGTGTCGTCTTCGACGGCGCTGATCCCCTTCCTCGAGCACGACGACGCCAACCGTGCCCTGATGGGCTCGAACATGCAGCGTCAGGCGGTGCCTCTGATAGCGCCCGAGGCCCCCATCGTGGGCACGGGCATGGAGCACCGCATCGCCAGGGATTCCGGCTCATGCGTCGTGGCCCGAAGGGGCGGGGAGGTCACGTACGTCGACTCGTCCCGCATAGAGGTGCGAAGCGGCATCGAGACGGTAGTTCACCCAATGATAAAATTCCGCAGATCCAACCAGGGGACGATAATCCACCAGAAGCCGCTGGTCCGCAAGGGCGACTCGGTCGTTGCAGGCGAGATCATCGCCGACGGTCAGGGGATAGAGGGCGGAGAGCTTGCCCTGGGAAGGAACGTCCTCGTCGCGTTCATGCCCTGGGAGGGGTACAACTTCGAGGACGCGATTCTGCTGAGCGAGCGCCTTGTGAAGGAGGACTTCTACTCCTCCATCCACATAGAAGAGTACGAGACGGAGGCCAGGGACACCAAGCTCGGGCCCGAGGAGATCACCCGCGACATACCTAATGTGGGCGAGGATATATTGAAGAACCTGGACGAGGAGGGCATCGTCCGCGTCGGTGCCGAGGTGTCGGCAGGGGACATACTGGTCGGCAAGGTATCGCCGAAGGGCGAGTCCGACCAGACGCCGGAGGAGAAGCTGCTCAGGGCCATATTCGGAGAGAAGGCCCGCGAGGTGCGGGATACGTCGCTCAAGCTGCCCCACGGCGCGCGCGGCAAGGTTGTTGCCGTAAAGCAGATGACCCGCGAGAACAGCCCCGATGCGCTCGGGCCGGGCGTTAACATGGTCGTGAAGATCTACGTAGCACAGCTCCGCAAGATCACTGTCGGCGACAAGATGGCCGGAAGGCACGGCAACAAGGGCGTGGTCTCCCGCATACTGCCGGTGGAGGACATGCCGTACCTGTCGGACGGAACGCCGGTCGACGTCGTGCTGAACCCTCTGGGGGTGCCGAGCCGCATGAACCTCGGACAGGTGCTCGAGACGATAATGGGTTTTGTGGCCATGCACAACGGGTGGATGGTCGCCTCCCCCGTATTCGAGGGTGCCGACGAGGACGAGATCTTCGAACTTCTCTCCGGCAATCCCAGGGAAAAATACCCGGATCTCACCGTGGACGGCATGACGACTCTGTACGACGGCCGCACGGGCGACCCGGTCGAGAAGAAGGTCACCGTCGGCTGCATGTACATGCTTAAGCTGATCCACCTTGTCGACGACAAGATCCACGCCAGGTCAATCGGCCCGTACAGCCTTATCACCCAGCAGCCGCTCGGAGGCAAGGCACAGTTCGGAGGTCAGCGCTTCGGAGAGATGGAGGTCTGGGCGCTTGAAGGGTACGGCGCGGCCAACATCCTTCAGGAGATGCTGACAGTCAAATCCGACGACATCCGCGGTCGCTTGAAGACCTACGAGCGCATCGTCAAGGGGCACAACCTGACCAAGCCCGGAGTTCCCGAGAGCTTCAGGGTCCTCGTCAAAGAGCTGCAGGGGCTTGGGCTCGACGTCGAGGTCAAGTACAGCGATGGCACGATGGGCGAGCTGCTTATGGACGAGGACGAAGAGGATGCACCGTCGTACAGGCGGTATCCCCGCGAGTCCGCCATATTCGAGGAAGAGGGCGGAGAGCCTGTTGAAACAAAGGAGAGCGAGAGTATCTTCGAGGAAGAGATAGCGGATTTGAGCGTTATGGACCCGATTTTTGAGGACGACCTCCCCGAGGGCATGTCCATAGAAGAAGAAGGGGATGACGACCGATGACCCGTAGAGAGATAGTAGGAGTGCGCATCAAGCTCGCCAGCCCGGAGCGGATTCGCGTTCTTTCCAGCGGAGAGGTTAAAAAGCCGGAGACGATAAACTACCGCTCGCTGAGGCCCGAGAAGGACGGCCTCTTCTGCGAGCGTATCTTCGGCCCCACCAAGAGCTTTGAATGCGCATGCGGCAAGTACAAGCGCAGCGGGCCCAAGTTCAAGGGTGTAATCTGCGACAGGTGTGGGGTGGAGATAACCGACAACCGCGTCCGCCGCGAGCGGATGGGGCATATAGAGCTTGCCGCTCCGGTGGTGCATATATGGTACCTGAGGGGAATACCGGGCAGGCTGAGCCTTCTGCTCGGGTGCACGACCAAGGACCTGGAGAAGGTGGTATATTTCGCCCCCACCCGTCTGAGAGAGCAGGCCTTCAAGGTGGTAATGGAGGGCAGGCGGACCGATCTCGCCAGAAAGAACGACATCATCTCCGAGAGCGAGCTTCGCGTACACGTGCACTACGACCCGAAGTTCAAGGCGGAGGAGGCATGGCGCGTCTCCACTGTCGAGGACATCCCCGTCAACGAGGGGGATGTGGTCTCGGCGAACCAGGTGTCGCGCTACAAGACCGAGTATGGAGACGAGCTTCTCAAGGTCGAGACCGCCTTCAAACTGACGAATGTCCCGGAGGACGCCCTCTTCAGAGAGGGTGACATAGTCTCGCACAGCGAGATGGAGCGGCTGACGGAGCGCTACGGCGACACCTTCGGGGCCGAGCGCGCGTACATTGGCAACGCGGAGGCCTTTATTGTGACCGCCGCGGTTCACCTCCCCTTTGCCAAGGGGGACGTGCTATCCGAGAGCGAGTGCAAGATGTTCAACCAGAAGTACCCGGGGCGCTTCACAGCAATCAGGGAGGCCGTTACGATCGAGGACCCGTGCTATCTGGTCATCGATCCGGGGCTCTCCCCCTTCTCCTTTGCCGACATCATCATAGAGCGCGAGTACGCCCTGTGCTCCTCCTACGACAAGAAATTCTCCGCGGGCATAGGCGCCGAGGGAGTACAGTCGCTTTTATCCATCCTCGACATGGAGCAGCTTGTCGCATCCCTGCGCGAGGAGGTCTCCGAGAGTGCCGGCCAGAAAAAGAGAAAACTGATCAAGCGCCTGCAGGTCGCCGAGGACTTCCGCAAGGGCAACGCGATGCCCTGCGCAATGATCCTTGAGGTGCTGCCGGTCATCCCGCCCGACCTGCGCCCGATGGTGCAGCTCGACGGCGGCCGCTTCGCCACCTCCGACCTCAACGATCTCTATCGACGAGTGATAAACAGGAACAACCGCCTGAAGAAGCTGCAGGAGCTCAAAGCCCCCGAGATAATCATCCGCAACGAGAAGAGGATGCTTCAGGAGGCCGTCGACGCCCTTATCGACAACGGTCGCATGGGCAAGCCCGTGCTCGGGGCTGGTAACCGTCCACTGAAGAGCCTCACCGATCTGCTGCGCGGAAAGAAGGGGCGCTTCCGTCAGAACCTGCTCGGCAAGAGAGTCGACTACTCCGGCCGCTCGGTCATAGTCATCGGGCCGCAGCTCAAGATCTACCAGTGTGGCCTCCCCAAGCAGATGGCCCTGGAGCTATTCAAACCCTTCGTCATCCGCCAGCTCGTGGAGCGCGGCCTTGCGCCGAACATAAAGAGCGCGAAGAGGATAATCGAGCGCGGGCGCGAGGAGATCTGGGGCATCCTCGAGGAGATTGTCAAGGACCACCCGGTTATGCTGAACCGCGCGCCTACTCTTCACAGACTTGGCATACAGGCGTTCGAGCCGGTGCTCATGGAGGGCAAGGCGATTCGACTGCACCCGATGGTCTGCACTGCATTCAACGCCGACTTCGACGGAGACCAGATGGCCGTCCACGTGCCTCTCTCGATAGAGGCTCAGACCGAGGCGAGGCTGATAATGCTGTCGTCGAACAACCTGCTTTCGCCCGCCAGCGGCCGTCCGGTCATGACGCCTACGCAGGATATAGTCCTTGGCATATACTATCTGACCGATATGCGCGAGGGGCTGCCGGGCGACGGCATGTACTTCAGCGACATTGACGACGCCCTCTCAGCCTTCCACCACGGAGTGACCAAGGTAAACAGCAGGATCCACCTGCGTCGAAAGGACGAGTGGGGGGATTCCGTAGAGGGGGCCGACGGCAAGTGGATCGAGACCTCTCCGGGTAGGGTGGTCTTCAACAGCCGGCTCCCGGAGCCGCTCCGATTCATCAACAAACAGCTCGGGAAGAGGGGGCTGGGCCAGCTGCTGGACCGGGCATTCGACCTCGTGGACCGGGTATCGATGGTTCACATGCTAGACAACATCAAATCTCTCGGCTACCACTGGGCGACCGTGAGCGGGATAAGCTTCGGAGTTCAGTCGATCATAATCCCCCCCGAGAAGAAAGAGCTCACACAGAGGGCGATGGAGCAGGACAACGAGCTCAAGAACGAGTACAACATGGGTATACTCACCGCCGACGAGTACCTCGTGCAGAAGGAGAGCCTGTGGTCG
>JBAYOX010000070.1:0-7908 GCA_041678025.1 Aminobacteriaceae bacterium | reverse complement strand
GGGAAAGCTCGCCTGTCAATGGAGCAAGGAGGGCAAGCGAGTGGTCCTGGCCGCATCGGACACATTTCGTGCGGCGGCGACAGAGCAGTTGAAGGTCTGGGGGGAGCGCTCCGGTGTGCGTGTGGTAGCGCAGAAGCAGGGGAGCGACGCTGCGGCTGTGGCGTTCGATGCGCTCGTCGCTGCAAGATCCGGAGGAGCGGACGTGCTGATAGTTGACACCGCCGGCCGTCTTCACTCGAAGCACAACCTCATGGAAGAGCTCGCTAAAATCCATCGGGTGCTGGAAAGAGAGCGCGGCGACTCGCCGATTGAGACACTTCTAGTGCTTGACGCAGTGACCGGGCAGAACGGGCTTGCTCAGGCCAAGACCTTCAATACCCTCCTGCCCCTCACCGGAGTGGTCCTTTCAAAATACGACAACACGGCTAAGGGTGGAGTCATACTGGCCATTGCGGACGAGTTGAAACTTCCAGTGCGTTATGTCGGCCTCGGAGAGGGAGAGGACGACCTGCGCCCGTTCGATGCCCGTGAGTTCGTAAAAGCTCTGCTAGAGGATTGATAATTATGCCCAGAGACAGGGAAATTTCTTTGACCGATACCACGATGGATTCTCCTCTCTCCTCGCTTCTGCGGTCGCTGTTCCTTTACGGAGTGGAGCACTGCGCCATGTCTGGGGCCAACAAGAACGCAATATACTCGAAGGAGCAGATCGTCTCGTTTATGGAGCGCGGAAACGCCGACACAAAGGTGTTTGAAGCGATGGAGATGCTATCCGGGGGGTGCTGCTCAGGAGGGGCCTGTCATCGAGCATTGGGGCCGCTGGCGCCTGTGCTACTCGTCACTCGCACAGGAGTTGAGGTGGTCCCTGCCGAGACGATCCCTGATGCACCGGGAGCAAAGATGACGGGCGATACCCCTGTTCTGTTGGAAGAGAAGCAAGACGCACCGAAGACTCCAGAGTGGTGGGGAGTACCGCTCCCGATAGCGATGTACAGCGAGAACGTGCCTCTTTTGAACCCTGCGGCAGAGAGGCTTTTCGAGGGTATTTCGCTACCGCGTCTGTCACGAAAGAAGCGCCTTGTAAAAGAGTTTCTTCTTCCGGTGGGGAACAGGCAGTTCCTGTTTTCCGAGGTTGAGCGATTCTTTTTTATTGTCCAGGAAGTGACGGAGGACATCATGAACGCGGATCGGATGGCCTGGATGGCCTCGATCGGGCAGGCCTTTATCTCCGATCTCAAGTGCAAGGGCAAATCGGTCAGGCAGATCAGGTCGTCGGAGCGCCCCTCGGACTACGATGAGGGCAGTTGCCTGTCATGTATTTGGGAGGATAACCTCCTCGGGTATCTCTGCATTGATGACGTGTCCCGGGAGTGACCCGACGGGTGTTTTTTACCCTGTAAAGCTGATAACCGGGGTGCTCTATCCCACTAATGAGCTGTGGCTTTGGACCAAAGAAGCCCTTTCCTGTCTATGGGGAGTTCCCGAGGAGGAGAGCGGCCCATCCCTTTTTTCAACGATAACTGACTACTACTCTGATATAGCTCCTGTGCTGTACAGACGTTTTCTCTCCTTCAAAGGTCTTCGCGACGCCGCTGATCTAAGAGGCTGGAAGATTGCGGCCTGCGATGTCGAGTACAGTAGCGGCCCGCCTAGAAGGGTCAATATCGATCCTGGTTACTTGAACGGGGCGAGACTGGTGCTTGCTTCTACCAAGGATCATGCTCACAGGATTTATATCGGAGGGGGTATTCATGCCGAGGTGACCCTTCGCTACAGGAGCAAGCGCTGGGTCCCGTTTGACTACACGTTCCCCGACTTTGCCGACGGAAGGTACGACGGCTTTCTCTCCTCTGTCAGGCGGAGATGGCTGGAGGAGACCGCTGAGAGGAGGGTGCATGATAACTGAAGACGGCTTGATGATGGAGGGTTTATTCTTTCGGTTGAACCACAAAACATCTTAAGGAGGATGCCTCGATGTGCCCTGCTGGACTTTTTGCAACTGACAGAAACCTTGCTCTTGAGTTGGTACGGGCTACCGAAGCTGCGGCTATGGCTGCGGGAAGATGGATGGGGCGCGGCGACAAGGATGCGGTGGATGGTGCCGCTGTAAACGCCCTAAGGTATATGATGAACACAGTCCCTATGTCGGGTGTCGTGGTAATAGGCGAGGGGGAGAAGGACGAGGCGCCGATGCTCTTCAACGGAGAGCACCTTGGTGCGGAGAACGATCCGAAGATGGACATCGCTGTCGACCCTATTGATGGAACAAGACTGACCGCGCTCGGCCTTTCCGGTGCGATCAGTGTGGTCGCCCTCTCCGAGAGGGGTACGATGTTCAACCCCAAGAACATCTTCTATATGAATAAACTGGTGGTCGGGCCGGAGGGGGCCGAGGTCATAGATATTAACCTTCCCCCTGCGGAGAACATTGTCCGGGTCGCAAAGGCCAGAAATAAAGCCCTTGACGACATCACCGTCGTAGTTCTGGACCGCCCCCGTAACGAAGAGATCATGGGGCGAATCAGAGAAGTCGGAGCAAGGATAAAGCTCATTCCGGACGGAGATATCGCGGGGGCTCTCCTGACCTGCAAAGATCAGGGGGGTGCCGATCTTCTCATGGGCATCGGCGGTTCCCCCGAGGCGGTCATTACCGCGTGCGCGATAAAATGCCTGGGTGGCAATATGCAGTGCAAACTCTGGCCCCGTAACGAGGGAGATGTCCAGGAGGGGCTGAAGAGAGGCCTGGCACTCGACCAGGTTCTGACCATCAACGACCTGGTAAAGGGAGACAACATCTTCTTCGCGGCTACTGGCGTCACCGATGGCGAGCTGATGAAGGGGGTGCGTTACGAAGGAAGGCAGATCCGGACCAGCTCCATGGTTATGCGTTCAAAGAGCGGTACGACCAGGTTTGTGGACAGCATACATGTCCAGAAGAAGCTCTCAGTTCTGTCGCAGGAGAGCGGCATAGACTACAGCACTGTTTAGATTGCGTCAAGCTCGAATGCCCTTAACTCTTGTTGTTCAGACCTCAAGGCAACCCGGAACACAACCGGGCCGCCTTGAGGTCTCTATCCGCGCTGACGCAAAGCGCACGCGACCACAACCTGCCCGACCGAGACACATTCGTCGTTGGGGGGCAGCAGCCTGTGCAGCAAAGGCTCCATGCCGTTAAGCCGCAGAAGCCTCGCGGTGCACGAAGCGAGCCTTCTGTTTTGCCATACTCCGCCTGACAGAGCTACGTGCCTCAGCCCTTTCGTATCGCAAAGCTCGCGGCACACCTTCGAGACTACGCCCGCTAGGCCATCATGCACGCCTCCGGCGATCTCGGAGCGCGGCAGGCACGGAATTGAATCGACAATCCAGCGAATAGCTGGCCTCCAGTCGATGATAAGCAGTTCCCCGCTTCGCGATACTTTGAAGAGTGCCGCCAGCGTTCCGGTCGCAATCCCCTCGAGGCTCATCGCCGCCTGGCCGTCGTAGGTCGCGACGTCGCATAGGCCAAGGAGGGCGGCTGCTGCGTCAAAAAACCTGCCGCACGATGTGGTTATCGGGGAGAAGGGGAGTGTATCGAGAACCATCCCCATCATGTCCGCATGAGCACCCCAGAGTCTCTGCCCGATGGAGAGTGCCGCATCCCTTCCGTAGACGTCGGAAAGAAGGCCAAGCGCGTATCGCCACGGCCCTTTGACGGCGGCGTCACCTCCCGGGAGGCGGGATGGTAGAAAATGTCCGGCCCTTCTGAAGTCCGATCTGCCTCCAATCAAGATCTCGCCGCCCCATATGCTTCCGTCCTCTCCGTAGCCGGTTCCATCGAAGATCACCCCCACGCCATCCTCATCTACTCCATTCTCGAACAGGCATGCTGCGAAGTGAGCGTGATGGTGCTGAACAGCAACGGTTTCGGCCTCAAAACTCCGCGCCAGCTTCTTCGCCAGAAATGACGAGGTGTACTGAGGGTGCTTGTCGTACGCGACTATCTCCGGTTTCATCTCATAGAGCCTTGTGAAGTGTTCCAGAGCCCTGTTGTAATAGGCGAGTGTATCACGCTGCTTCATGTCCCCGATATACTGTCCGGGAAGAAGCTGATCCCCCCTGGAAAAACAGAAGCTCCCCTTCATCTCGGCTCCCGTGCCGAGAATCGACGAGTTGCCCCCTTCAGGAAAGGCGAGAGGCAGCGGAGTAAAGCCTCTGCCTCTTCTCAGAAGAAAAAATGAGCGCCCCAGCGGCATGGCGACGGAGTCGTCGATGGGCATTTGAATATCCCGGTCGGACAGAAGGAAGAAGTCAACTATCGGCGCAAGGCTCCTTAACGCAGTCGTGTTGTCCGAAACTATGGGTGCGTCGGAGAAGTTAGCGCTCGTCATCACAAGCGCGTCCATGCCCTCCATGATCAGGTGGTGAAGCGGAGTGTAGGGGAGCATAACGCCCAGAGTCCTCTGTCCGGGAGCGACCAGTCGGGATACTGCTCTCCCCGTGTCATTCGAAGGACAGTGCCGCGAGCAGCAGAGGACGATGGGGGCGGCCGGGGAAAGTAGAAGCCTCCTGGCGGTGGCAGGGAGGTAGACCAGCCTGTTGGCGGCCTCAAGCGAGGAGGTCATGACCGCGAAGGGCTTGTCCTTTCTTCTCTTACGGGAGCGTAGCAGCGCCACCGTATCGTCATTGAAAGGGGAGCATGCTATATGAAAGCCCCCGATGCCCTTCACTGCCAGGATATTGCCGTCCTTCAGCAACGACGAGGCAAGCCTGACGGCCTCGTCGTTGCTCGCTTGTACGGTGCCATCGGAGTCAGTCAGCCACACCGAGGGGCCGCATACGGGACATGCGTTAGGCTCGGCATGGAAGCGCCTGTCTGTGGGGGCTGAGTACTCTCTGGAGCATTCCGGGCACATCCTGAACGAGGACATGGTCGTCGCTGGTCGGTCGTAAGGGAGCTCTCGAATTATCGAATACCGGGGCCCGCAGTTGGTACAGTTGATGAACGGATATCGGAATCTCCGGTTTGAGGGGTCTTTCATCTCGGCAAGGCAGTCCGCGCACAGGGCTAAATCCGCGGGTATCAGAGCGGCCTTTCGGGTGTCTTTGCGGCTCTCCTTGATCTCGAAAGTGTCCGGTGGGGCGGACGACGGGCCTCTTTCCTCGATCACCTCGACATTTTGTATAATCGACGCCGGAGGATTCTCCACTACCAGCCTAGAAAGAAATCGGTCCAGATCACCGTTCTCGCCGTGAAGCTCCATCTCCACCCCCGATGTCGAATTCAGCGCAAAGCCCTTTATACCCTCCGAATCAGCCAGCCGGGCGCAGAAAGGGCGAAAGCCCACTCCCTGGACTACGCCGGAAACTAGAATTCTTGTTTTCAAAAGCATTGACAAACCTCCGTTCTGAGGGCATTGTAATACATACAGAGGGAAACGCGGATGAGAGGGGGAGTTATTTTTGCCCATCCTTGAAAAAGGCTACATACAGGTCTACGCGGGAGATGGAAAGGGGAAGACCACCGCCGCCTTGGGCGTAGCTCTCAGAATGGCAGGATGCGGCGGAAGGACGCTCGTCGTACAGTTCATGAAGGGATATCCTTACAGCGAGACCAAGGCGCTGTCCCTTCTCCCGGGACTCACGCTGGTGCAGACCGGGCGGGCCGACTACGTCTACAAGGATTCGATCGAACCTGTGGATTACCTTGAGGCAAGAAGGGGGCTTGCGGTCGCAACCGAGGGCGTCGCCTCCGGAGAGTATGATTTGGTGATCCTTGACGAACTGAACGTGGCCCTGTCGTTCGGCCTGGTGGATCTGCCCCCTGTCCTTGACTTGATTGAACGCAGGGCACCTCGCACGGAGCTGATATTCACCGGGAGGAACCCTCCTCCTGAACTGGTCGATAGGGCGGATCTGGTAACCGAGATGGTCGAGATACGTCACCCCTTCCAGAAAGGGCTCCTGGCGCGTAAGGGGATAGACTGCTGAGAGGAGCGGATACAATCTTTTCTCCGCCTTTTTCAGGGTGCCAATGAACCTTCCGGGCCTCTTCGGCCCTGTCGCTGACAAAGAATAACGAAATCCTGGAGGTAACAGCAATGACGAAGGTCACAACGGACTCCGATCGAAGAGGGCGGAAGTCCTCCAAGAAATCTCTGCCCGTCGAGCAGCTTCGAGAAAAGACTGACGCCGCCTCCCTCGGGATGGTGACGACGGACGATATACCCCAGCTTGATGAGTTTTTAGGACAAGCCAGGGCGGTCTCCTCCATCACCTTCGGCCTTGAGGTCGAGAGCAAAGGGTATAACATCGTTGTGCTCGGCAACCCGGGCAGCGGAAGGACCACTTATGCCCTGGATCGCCTCCGGGCGGCGGCCAAAGAGAGGCCGGCACCGGACGACTGGGTCTATGTGTACAATTTTGAGGACCCAGGGCAACCGCTGGCGATAAACCTTCCTGCGGGAAGGGGCAAGGTTATGGGTTCCGCCTTCGACGATCTCATTGAAGAGCTCAAAACCGCGATCAGCAAGGCTTTTGAGAAGAGTCAGTACGAGGACGCGAAGGCGCAGCTGGTGAAGGAGTTCCAAGAAGAGGTAAACGGGCTCATGGAGGAGGTCAAGGCTTGGGCCGCGGAGAACGGCTTCTCTCTGAAGAGGACGCCGCAGGGCTTTGTTAACATACCGCTGACGGAGGAGGAGTCCGAGGAGGGAGAGAAGAGCAAGCGTGAGATACAGCAGGAGGAGTTCGAGTCCCTTCCTGACGATGAGCAGAAGCGCCTGCAGAAGATGTCCGAGGAGGTGTCCCTTAAGACCCTTGAGACGCTTCGCAAAATCCGCGACCTTGAGAAGGGGCTGAAGGAGAGAATAGTAAAGCTGGAGGCCGAGATATGCCGCAGCGCAATAATGCCTTATCTGTCGGATATCAAGGAGAAGTTCGGGAATAACGGAGATGCCGCGGAGGATGGCGGCGCGGGGGAAAACGAGGTGCTTGGCTCATGGATTGACTCCATGGCCGAGGACGTTATAGACAACTTCGGGATGTTTGTCGCGGCGGTCAAGGACGAAAACGCGGACATCGACTTCACGCGCTACACGGTGAACGTCTTCGTCTGCAATGACCCCGAGGACGGCGCTCCAGTGGTATGGGAGACGAACCCGACATACTACAATCTGTCAGGCAAGGTGGAGTACGAAAGCCGCCAGGGGTACCTGTACACCGACTTCAGAAAGATTGTGCCCGGTGCCTTCCAGAAGGGCAACGGAGGCTTTTTGGTCCTTGACGCCGAGAAGGTGCTGCTGAACTTCATGTCCTGGGAGGCCTTGAAGCGCATCCTCCGCACAGGAGAGGCCACGATAGAGAACCTCGGCGAGCAGTATGGTGCCGTCCCGGTCTCTTCGCTGCGCCCTCAGCCGATTCCAATCAACCTTAAGGTGGTTATGGTCGGAACCCCTTTCCTTCACGCCCTGCTGCAGTACTACGACCCCGAGTTCCTCAAGATGTTCAAGGTAAAGGCGGATTTCGACACAGACATGGACAGGACACCCGACACGGAGAGACAGATGGCCCAGTTCATCGCCTCCTGTCTGAAGAAAGAGGATGGCATTCCGTTCGATTCAAGTGCGGTTGCCGAGGTAATAGACTGCTCTGCCAGGTTTGCCGAGGACCAGCGGCGTATGTCCACCGAGTTCAATAAAATATCGGAGATAATCGTGGAGTCGACCGCATGGGCAAAGGCGGACAAAGCGACCATAGTTCGGAGGGAGCACGTAAAGAAGGCCATCCGGGAGAAACGCTTCAGATCGGATCTGATTCAGGAGAAGATCGCCCGCTCCTTCAAGGACGGCCTGGTGAGAATAGACACTTCGGGGGAGATAGTCGGCCAGATCAACGGACTATCGGTAATCGACCTGATGGATTATCGCTTCGGCC
>JBAYOX010000069.1:0-8024 GCA_041678025.1 Aminobacteriaceae bacterium | reverse complement strand
TGCTCCTGCCCCCCCGACAGCTGCGAGGGAAAGTGGTCCATCCTGTCCGACAGATCGACCAGTTCAAGCGCCTCCTCCGGTGTCATCGGATCGTCGGCTATCTCCGTAACAAGCGCCACGTTCTCGCGCGCCGTCAGACTGGGGATCAGATTGTACCACTGGAAGACAAAGCCGGTCACCCTCCTGCGGTAGAGGGTCAGCTCTCGGTCATCCGCGCCGGATAGCTCCAGCTCCCTGAAGAAAAGTGCCCCGTCAGTCGGCGAGTCCAGCCCGCCGATGATATTCAACAGGGTCGACTTGCCGCTGCCCGACGCACCCAGCAGCACCGCCAGCTCGCCATCGAAAAGATCGAGGTCTATCCCGTCGAGAGCGCGCACCTCCGCCTCCGTACCGGGGTTGTACACCTTCGTGATTCCACGCGCGCGAAAGAGCGGCGCGCCCCTCTCGGTCAACGTTCAAGCCTCCGCTTTCGCTCCTTCGTGAAGCTCCACCACGGCCTCGGAGCTCCCCCCTTCATGAAGTCGGTCACGGACATAAACACGTCCATAACGCAGGGGTCATGCCGTACTCCGGTCCTCTCGCACAGCTCGCGGTACATCTCGAACGGGCACATATCCCTGAGATCCTCCGGGCTCTTCACCCCGAGAAGCTGAAGGTCCATCTCCGTAGCGGGCCCCACGTTCGGCAGATCGGTCAGCCGACGCACGGCGTCGCGAATAACTTTCTCAGGCTTCATAACTCATCCCCTCCCAGTGGAACAGAGTCGCGCGATAGGTCGTTTTACAGCTGTAGTTATTTTACCTCTTGTCCATTAAAACCGACAGAAAAATTGTATCATGGATAAAACGCTCCATAGGCCCGGTAGAAATTGATCGCTATTATCTTTCTATTGCTTGACTATTGACATTCTCTCTGAACTCGATCACAATATGCGGAAATTCGGCGTACGCCGGGGAGAGGGGGAAGAAAGCGATGAGATTTGAGACCACGTGCAGCATGAACGTCGCTTCCTTCCTGCGCCTGCTCCTCGGACGCCGGTTCCCGCCTGGGACGCCGGCAGCCTGTTAAGCTGCGCATCGGCAACCCGAGGCCGGAACCTCTTTTATGGAGGTTCCGGCCTCTTTTTTTGTACCTTCAATCAGGAGAAGACAGAAAGGAGAGAAAAAAGATGAATGATCACGTGCGTATTTTCGATACCACTCTGAGGGATGGAGAGCAGGCACCGGGTATCAATCTGAACATGGAGGAGAAGCTGCAGATAGCGACGCAGCTTGCCAAGATGAAGGTCGACGTCATAGAGGCGGGGTTTCCTGCCGCGTCGCCGGGCGACTTCGAGGCGGTCAGGCAGGTGGCCGACAGGGTGGAGGGCCCGATAATCGCGGGGTTGGCGCGCACAAGGCGGGAGGACGTGCAGGCGGCAGCCGAGGCGGTGAGGGGTGCCGCGAAACCGCGCATCCACACTTTCATAGCCACCAGCCCCATTCACATGGAGTACAAACTCAAGATGACCCCGGAGCAGGTGCTCGCGGAGGTGCAACGGGCGGTGAGGCACGCGCACAGCCTGGTGGAGGACGTGGAGTTCTCCGCGGAGGACGCCAGCCGCTCGGACCCCGCCTTCCTGGGCGAGGTGTTCCGCACGGCGATCGAGTGCGGCGCGACGACGCTCAACATCCCCGACACGGTCGGCTACTCCGTGCCGGACGAGTTCGGCGAGTTCGTCCGCACCGTTATCGGGGCCGCCGGCGACCCGGAGGGCGTTATCTGGTCGGTACACTGCCACAATGACCTCGGGCTGGCGGTTGCAAACTCCCTGTCCGCGGTCAGGGCCGGGGCCAGGCAGGTCGAATGCACGATCAACGGACTGGGCGAGAGGGCTGGCAACGCATCGATGGAGGAGGTCGTCATGGGCCTGCGGACGCGCGGCGATCGCTTCGGCTGCCGCACCGGCATCGACACCACGCGCCTGTGCGCCGTCAGCTCGCAGGTGTCGCGAATGACCGGCTTCCCCGTTCCGCCGAACAAGGCCGTGGTGGGGGCGAACGCCTTCGCTCACGAGGCGGGCATCCACCAGCACGGGGTGCTGTGCAACAGGGCGACCTACGAGATCATGAATCCCGAGGACGTAGGAGCCTCCGGAAGCCGTCTGGTCCTGGGCAAGCACTCCGGCAAGCACGCCTTCCGGCAGCGCGTTGAGGAGATGGGGCTCACACTGACCGACGAGAAGCTCAACGAGGCCATGGCCCTGTTCAAGAGATTGTGCGACCGAAAAGAGATCGTCACAGCGGAGGACCTTGAGGCGATGATCGTCGGCCTGGACGAGAGTGCCAGGGCAGTATAAGGTGACGACATGGGAAGAACTATGGCAAGCGCGATAATCGCGTCCCATTCAGCATCAGAAGCGCGCGAGGGCGAGATCTGCAGGGTCAGAGTGGACTTCGCCTTCGCAAACGACATCACAGCGCCGCCTGCGGCGGCCTCGTTTGTCGAGATGGGGGCGGAGCGCGTGTTCGATCCGGAGCGCTGCGCCGTGCTTCCGGACCACTTTACGCCGAACAGGGACATAGCATCCGCCGAGCAGGCCAAAAAGGGGCGTGCCTTCGCGCTCTCGCAGGGAATGCTCTACTGGGAGGTAGGCCGGGTGGGGGTGGAGCACGCCTTCCTGCCCGAGATGGGGTACATCCTGCCCGGCGACATAGTGGTCGGCGCGGACAGCCACACCTGCACCGGTGGAGCGCTTGGCGCCTTCGCTACCGGCATGGGCAGCACCGACCTGGCGGCGGCTTGGGCTCTGGGCGAGACCTGGCTCAAGGTCCCGCCCACCATCAGGGTGGATTTCAGCGGGCAGCGCCCTCCCTGGGTCACCGGGAAGGACATGATCCTCTCACTGCTGGGGCGCATAGGAGTGCAGGGGGCGCGCTACATGGCGCTTGAGTTCGGCGGGGAGGCAATCGCTTCACTGCCGATGGACGAACGTTTCACCATCGCCAACATGGCCGTGGAGGCCGGGGCCAAGGCCGGGCTGTTCGCGCCGGACGACGCCACTTTGGCCTATGCTGCATCCCGCGCCAGACGGCCGTTCAACCCCGTCTGGCCGGACGCCGACGCCTCCTACCTGCGCACCGAGCTCTTCGACGCGGGCGAGTTGGTGCCGATCGCCGCCCTCCCCCACTCCCCCGACAACGTCAGGCCGGTCAGGGAGTGCGGGTCGCCGAAGATAGACCAGGTCTTCATAGGGTCGTGCACCAACGGCAGACTGGAGGACATCGCCGCAGCGGCGCGGATGATAAAGGGGCGGCGCGTCGCCGACGGTGTGCGATGTATTGTCATCCCCGCGTCGTACGAGGTATATAATCAGGCGATGGATCTCGGATACCTGCGAATCTTCACCGACGCCGGGGCGGTGGTCTGCACCCCGACCTGCGGCCCCTGCCTGGGCGGCCACATGGGGGTGCTGGGCGCGGGTGAGAGGTGCGTCTCCACCAGCAACCGCAACTTCACCGGGCGCATGGGCAGCGCGCAGAGCGAGGTAATACTGGCAAGCCCGCTCACGGCGGCGGCCAGCGCGGTCACCGGCAGACTGACGGACCCGCGCGACGCGGCCTCCGCGGACTTCTTCGACCAAATGGAGGTCTAGACAATGCGAAGGCTTTTGATTGGCAGAGCATGGGTCTTCGGCGACGACGTGGACACGGACGTGATAATCCCTGCGCGGAGGCTGGTCTCGGGAGACGCGGCGGAGCTGGGCAGATACTGCATGGAGGACGCAGACCCCGAGTTCGCGGACAAAATATCACCGGGCGACATCATCGTCGCGGGTGAAAACTTCGGCTGCGGCTCGTCGCGAGAGCACGCACCGCTGGCCATCCGGGGCGCCGGGTGCTCGTGCGTCATAGCGGCGTCATTCGCGCGCATATTCTTCCGCAACGCGATCAACACGGGCCTGCCGATCTTCGAGTGCCCGGAGACCGTCGCGTCCGTGCGGGAGGGTGACGAGATCGAGGTCGACCCGGCGGCCGGTGTCATACTGAACAGGCGGAGCGGCGAGTCGTACCCTGTAGCGCCGTTTCCACCGTTTCTACAGGAGCTCGTAAGGCGCGGGGGACTGGCCCCATACGTGCGCGACGAGCTCGCGAGGAGGAGAGAGGCATGATCACCAAAGATTACACAGTAGCGCGGATGCCCGGGGACGGAATAGGCCCCGAGGTCATCCGCGAGGCTTCCAAGGTCGTCGAGGCGGCGGCTGCGAAGTACGGATTCTCGGTAACGTGGGCGGACTACCCCTTCGGCGCGGAGCACTGGCTGCGCACGGGAGAGACCCTGCCCGACTCGACGCTGGACGAGATCGGAGAGATGGACGCCCTGCTGCTCGGCGCGGTGGGCGACCCGCGAGTGAAACCGGGGGTGCTGGAGCGCGGGATACTGCTGAAAATCCGCTTTCACTACGACCAGTACGCCAACCTTCGCCCGGCCAGAAGCTACCCCAACGTGCCCACCCCAGTGCGGCTTTCCACCGGAGGCAGGCTGGACACGCTCGTTGTGCGAGAGAACACCGAGGACTTCTACATAGGCATCGGCGGCAGGACGCAGGGGAGCAGTCTTTCGATGGACCTCACCACACAGCGCGGCCTCTACTCCGTCACCGGTGGGCTGGAGGGAGGATTCACCAATGGAGTCGAGGGTGTGATACAGCTGGGCGTGGCCACCGAGCCCGGAATTCGCCGAGTGACCGCCCTGGCCGCCCGTGCCGCGAAAGAGCGAGGAGAGAGCGGGATAGCCCTGGCGACCAAATCGAACGTCATGCCTCAGATCTACGGCTTCTGGGAGGAGGTCGCAAAGGACGAGGCCGCTCGCCACGGAGTCGGCCTGACCCCGGTCAACGCCGACGCCATGTGCTACCATCTGGCTCGCACGCCGGAGCTTTACGGTGTCATACTAGCCCCCAATATGTTCGGCGACATAGTAAGCGACCTGCTCGCCGGGCTGGCGGGAGGGCTGGGCACGGCGGCCGGTGCGGACATAGGCGACGGTCTGTCGATGTTCGAGCCGGTGCACGGCTCCGCCCCGGACATAGCGGGCACGGGAAGGGCCAACCCGATAGCGGCCATCCTGACCGCAGCCATGATGCTAGATCACCTGGGCGAACGAGAGGCCGCCAGGCGAGTGGACGAGGCGCTGACGACCTACCTGTCGCAGTCCGTCCCGAAGGAGCTGCCCTTCGAGTTCGGCGGCGAGGCCAGTACGGCAACAGTCGGCGACAGGATAGCGGAGGGGGTTTAGATCGGACTGCGCAACTACGCCTAACCCCTCTTTCGGGAAGAGATGCTATAATTTAATTCATATTTTTTTCATGTATAACCGCGAATGCCGGTAGAAAAGGAAGTCACCCTCCTCGCTTTGCGTGGCTTCCGGAGGGAGCTTCGATCATGGCGCAGAAAACCATACCTGTTCCACGTATCAACGATGGCAAAAGCGACTTCGAGACGCTCTTTTCCATCTGGAACCAGACGAGGGGTGATGGCGAAGATGTGCGTTTCGACTTCTCCACTTGCGACTTTTTGCGGCCCAATGCCGTAGCTTTTCTCGGCGGGCTTGCTCGTCTGATCGAATTCCGGAAAGGACGAGCAGAGTTCGATTGGGACTCCCTTCGCGATTAACGAGTCTTGACTAATCTCCGTCAAAACGGTTTTGCGGGTTATTTCGGTGATCCGGCATCATCCTGGAGCGGCTATTCCATTCCGTATCGCGAGGATAGAGCCCGGAACCCCGGCAGTATAATGGACTGTCTCGAACAGCACTGGCTCGGGCGAGGCTGGGTTCAGGCGAGCAGGGATTTGCGCGACGCCATCGTGGGTCATATGTGGGAAATCTACAACAATGCCTTCGAGCACAGCGGCAGCGAGATAGGAGTTTTTTCCTGCGGACAGCACTTTCCTCGCAGGAGAACTGGAGAGACCCTGGTGCTTTCCGTGGTGGATTTCGGCCAGGGCATTCCTGCTACAATTCGAGCTTTCTTTCGCAGGCACGCCGATGAAGAACAAGTCGCAAAACTATCCGGAGCTAGTTGCCTCCGATGGGCATTCGAGGCCGGGAACAGTACCAAAGAAGGAGAACTAGGAGGGACTGGACTCGATCTGTTGAAGGAATTCGTGCGTCGCAACCATGGGAAAATGGAGGTTTTCAGCAACGACGGCTATGCGATCGTGGACAGGGATGGCGATCGGTACAAAAATCGCGAGTTTTCCTTCGATGGAACCATAGTGCATATCACGTTGCGCTGCGACGAATAATCCCGCCGGTCGCACTACCGGCCCGAACAGCCGGAAAAAGGGGGGAAAGATAATGGTATTACACGTATTGGATCTGATTGGCTCGCGTTGCATCATCAAGGAGGACGGGCAAAAGATCTACGACGCAATATACGGACCGCTGCTAAGAGAGGAAAGTGTCACCCTTGACTTCAAGGGGGTGCACCAGTTCGCCTCGCCCTTTTTTAATTTCGCGATCGGACAGCTGCTGAAGGACATAGACGAGGCTGATCTACGCCGTCTGTTGCAGATCGAAAACCTCAACCAGACCGGACTGCAGGTGGTCGAACGGGTCATGGAGAACTCGACGAAATACTACCGAGACAAGGACTATCGCAAGATCCTCGACTTAATCCTGGAAAGACAATCCAAGGAGTCAGTCTGATGGCGATCGACTACACGGTTCGGGCCAATGTGATCGCTATAAAAAGCGACGCGCCGAAATCCGCCGATACGTTTCTTGTCGATACGAACGTTTGGTACTGGCTGGCCTACTCCAAAGCCAGTCAGAACGCTCTGCCATACCAGATGTCCGACTATCCTTCTTATGCAAAGGCAGCGCTCGGCGCGGGCGCGCGAGTCTTCCAGTCAACCTTGAGTCTTGCGGAACTGTCTCATCTCATCGAAAAAGCGGAGCGCGAAATCTACCAAGCTGAAAACAGACCTGTCAACGCGAAGGAATACCGTCACAACAACGCTGGCGAGAGGGACAGTGTCGTGGCGGAGATAGAAGCCGCATACGGGCTGGTGACAACCTTGGCGGAGCCTCTGACTGCGACCATCGATGCGAACACCGCAGATGCAGCGCTGAACCGTCTGCAAACGGAGAGAGTGGACGGGTACGATCTATTCATACTCGAGTCCATGAGGATCAACGGCGTTGTGCAGATCATCACCGATGATGGAGATTTCTGCACGGTTCCCGGGATTCAGGTGTTCACCGCCAACCGCAGTGTCATCCAAGCCGCCGAATCACAAGGGAAGCTGGTCCGTCGCTCATAACAAGAGTCCCTTATGTCATCCTGAGGAGCGTAGCGACGAAGGATCTCGTATTTTGAACGACTGGGTTTTATCAGCCCTCCTCCTCCGGGTGAGGGGACGGGGCGGCGAAGACGGTGAGCTTCAGCAGGGTAACCGACATGATGAAGCGGAGCGATTTGGAGCGCATGCTCTGTGGAGTAATCCGGACGCACAATGATCTGATCCCCCTTCCCATAAAGAGCTATAACATAATACAGTTCTTCGTGGTGCACTAAATCACGATATGAAAATTTAGCTTGGCTCTTGGCCCTCGAAGGAGGGGTCTCGAGATGTTGGTCGGCAGAAAAGTGGTCGTTCAGGGGCACGCCTCTCCGGCTGATTGTCATCGGCACTACCCCGCGATGCCGCCGGCGTTTCTCCACGAGAGGACCGAATGCCCTTCCCTTTTATACTCCTCGTCTCCGCCGTAGATCAGGAAGGTCCTCCCGGCGCTCTCTCCGGCGATTTCCTTCCAGCGTCCGATCGCTCGGAAGAACTCGTGAGTCACCGTTTTACCGGACTTCACCTCGACAGCGTCCATCAGGCCGTCGTTTTCGATCAGGAAATCGATTTCGAAGCCACTTCGGTCACGCCAGAAGTAGAGCTCGGGCTCGCGCCCTTCATTGAGCCGCGTTTTCAAAAGCTCGACGGCAACCATGTTTTCGAAGACAGCACCTCTCAGGGGGTGTATTTCGAGTT
>JBAYOX010000068.1:0-8055 GCA_041678025.1 Aminobacteriaceae bacterium | reverse complement strand
CCTCTGGAGTACGGTTTCTCAGTAGGCGCATACGACCCTTCAAAGCCCCTGACAATCGACCCGGCGATGCTGGTCTACTGCGGATTCATCGGAGGGAAGATGGATGACGTGGCTTTTGCGATCGCCGTTGACGACGATGGATGCGCCTATGTGACTGGAAAGACCAATTCAACCAAGGACGACCTGTTCCCTGTTACAACCGGTCCTTGCGAGGATTACAATAAAACTTATGGCAATTACTATTCCGATGTGTTTGTGGCAAAGGTTAAAGCCGACGGGACGGGGTTAGAATACTGCGGCTACATCGGAGGCCAGCTTGACGACGTAGGTATGGGCATCGCAGTCGATGATAATGGGTGCGCCTACGTAGCAGGGTATACGCAATCCAATAACATGACTCATGGCTTCCCAGCCACCACGCGGTTTGGCGAAATACACCCGTGGCAATCGTACGTCAGCGATACCTTCGTGGCGAAGGTGAGCGCAGACGGGACTAGGCTCGAGTACTGCGGCTACATCGGTGGCACCGGGGAGGATCAGGCGAACGCGATCGCCGTGGACGCCTCTCACTGTGCTTATGTAACGGGCTGCTCGAAAACCATCGACGGTTCTTTTCCGGTGAGCGGCGGCTTGGGAACTGCGAACCAGGGTAATAATGACGTATTTGTCGCCAAGGTGAACGCCAGTGGAACGGCGCTGGAGTACTGTGGATTCATCGGCGGCAGTGGGGATGACAGTGCGCGGGGAATCGCCGTGGACACTGGCAGTTGCGCCTATGTTGCCGGGAATACATACAGTTCGGACTTTCCGTTCAAGAACGGGCCATCGACCATACCCGGAAGTGGAAGTAACGCCTTCATAGCGAAGATTTCGGAGGACGGGTCAGAGCTCGTCTACTGCGGGTACATCGGAGGGAAGGGCAGCGACTACGGCCGCGCTGTCTCGGTAGACCCTTGGGGTTGCGCCTACATCACAGGGCAGACTTCCAGTACTGCGGTAAATTTTCCCGCTACCGTAGGCCCGTGTCTTCAGAATAAAGGCCTGAGCGATGCATTTATTGCCAAGGTGAACGCCGATGGAACTAAGCTGGAGTACTGCGGGTTCATCGGCGGAAGTGATGATGATTTTGCCAGCGGAATTGCCGTTGAAGACGACGGAAGCGCCTATATCACGGGGTACACATCGTCCAATAACATGCCTGTCGTCGGAGATCCCGATACATCTTACGGAGGAGGAAAATACGACGCGTTTGTCGCTAAGGTGTCGCCTGACGGCACTGCTTTGGAGTTTTGCAGGTATTTAGGCGGGTCTAAGGCCGATTGCGCTTACGGCATAGCCGTGAGCAAATCCGGGCATGCCTATGTCGCAGGTCTCACCAAGTCCCTGGACTTCCCGGTACATACAGGGCCTTGCCTGGAGTTCAGGGGAAAAGAAGATGAAGGCGGAGACCCTAACAAGGATAAGGGGGATGCCTTCGTAGCCAAGATTGGCAAACCACTCCCTCCGACGCCTGAACCGGATCCCGAACCCACGCCTACTCCTGGTCCGACGCCGACGCCTGAACCGGGGCCTGTCCCTACGCCGACTCCTGATCCAACCCCGACGCCTTACCCTGGTCCCGGACCTGCACCGTCGTTCGATCAAATACCAACGCCACTGAGGGCGGCCGCCAGCCCTCCCACCGTTCCGACGGAGGGCATGATGGCGGATGGTGTATCGAACACGTCGCCGGACGAGGTGTTCGTGGTCATCCCAAACGGCTCTACCCCGGAGCAGAGGCTCGGCCTTATCGCGGGTGCCTTAGTGGCAAGACTCGGGATGCCGTCAGGTTTAGCGCGAGAGATTGCCCCCCTTCTGGGTCTGGATGAGAATGGAAGGCTGTACGTGAGCGCCGAGGCCGCGGAGGACATCATAAAGCTCCTCGACCTAGAGACCCCTGATGGCGGAGGACAGTACGCCTTTGCCCTCTTTTCAGCCCTCCTGCCCAAGGAAGCGGATCCGTCCGCCTGTTCGAACGCCGGGGCAGACACAGCGCTTCTCTTCTATGAGATGCCCGATGAACTGACGGGGAAGAGAGTGGACTCGCTGAGGGTCATCAAGCTTCTAGGCGACGGGCGCGCCGAGCTGTTCCGCGTCGTATGCACACTCAAAGAGATTGCCGATATGAGCTGTGCCTTCGTACAGGTTGATGTCCTTCCCGGTGGCAAAGCTATAAAAAGGGTTCTCCGCGAGGGGGAGATGATAGGGGAGAACTGTCTCATAGCCCTTGCAATAAGGGACGGGGGAGAGTTTGACATGGACGGGAAAAGGAACGGTCTCGTCGCAGACCCTGCTCTGCTGGTGGAGGTCAAGCAGTCGAATCGCAGCAGTGGAAGCGGTGGATGCACTGCCGCAGGCGCTGCTCTCCATCCTTCGATCCTTCTGCTGCTGATTCCGGTCTGCATCCTACTGATCAGGCAGAAGTGAGCAAGACGATTTCGTTGTCTATACGCACGGTGGCCGAGCTCGCAACGGGCTCGGCCACCGTATTCTAAGCCGGCTTTACCCCGCCGCCTTGACGGCGAATCGTCCGCAGTTGCGCTCGGCGGTCGCTATGGCGATTATGTCGGAGAGCAGGGCCTGCCCCGTCTCCTCGCGCCCTGCGCCAGGGCCGATAATTGTGACGTCGCTCAGATTGTCCGTCGTGAAGGTCAGGGCGTTCGTTGCGCCCCCTACGCCGGCCAGAGGGTGCGACAGGGGGATTTCACCCGGTGAGACGGATGCGGACACCCCTCCCGCGGTGCGGATGACCTTTGCCAGCAGCTTGATCCTGCAATTGCGGGCGGCGGCTGCCTCGACATCGGCGCGGGTAATGGCCGAAATGCCCGTGCGGTCCACCGAGTCCAGCGGAATCGGCGAGCCGAGCACCGCCGACGCAAGGATCTGTGCCTTTACAGCCGCGTCCCATCCGTCGACGTCGCCCGACGGGTTGGCCTCCGCGTACCCCTTCTCCTGAGCCTCGGCGAGGGCGTCTTCGTACTCGCACCCCTCCTCCATGCGGGTGAGGATGTAGTTGGTCGTGCCGTTGACGATACCCTGCACCTGGCGTATGTCGCAGCCTGCCAGTGACTCGAGCGCGAGGTTCAGCGACGGTGTGCCGCTCATCACCGAGCCCTCGAAGCGAAAGTGGGCGCCCCGTTCGAGGGCAAGCGCCTGAAGCTCGCCCAGAGCCAGCGAAACAGGCCCCTTGTTCGACGTGACCACCGAGCGGCCGGAGCCTAGCGCCGCGCGGGTGACCGACAGACCCGGCTCGCCTGTCTTCAGGTTGGTCGGGGTGACGTCCACCACTATGTCCGTCTGTGGAAGCAGGGCCGCATCGATGGGGGTTATCCTGTCCGCGCCGACAATCTCACCTCTCTCGGCTCGTGCGAGCAGCTCCTCCAGAGGCAGCCCGTCGCGCGAAACGGCAGCCCCCTTGGTGCGGGTTACCACGGCCACGGTGCGACAGTTCAGCCCCCACCGCTCCGCAAGCTCCCGTTCTTTTCTGACGAGGATGCGTGCGAGCCCCTGCCCGACGTTGCCAAATCCTATGAAGCAAAGCCCAAGTGATGATTCTACGCGCATTGGAATACCCCTTTCTTCTCTACGAACTCCTCATGAAGGGCGCGGACGGCATCCGCCGAGCGGTCCCTGTCGACAACACAGGTCACTGAAAGGGCTGACGATGTCAGCATGTGAACCGTGGCCCCCAGCCCGGCGAGGATTCCCAGCATAGTGCCGGGCACCTCCGGGTGGTTGCCGGCGCCTGGCCCGATGACGGACACGCGCGACAGTCCGTCTTTCACGGACACGCCGCATCCGCCAAGACGGGCGCAGATTTCCACCGCGTCGGCAAGACGAGCGCCGTCTATATAGAAGGAGGCGCTTCCACCCGCTGTTATGGCGGTGGTGCGTATCCCCTCTCTGGAGAGGGTGTCCATGAGCATCCGCTCGCCTTCCCTCCCCCCGTCTACGTTGAGCACGGCCAGGTTATCGTCCGACGCTACCGAGCGAATGAAAACCGCCTCGTCCACATTTCTCTCCACGATCCACGTCCCCTCCCTTTCCTCCGAACTTGATTCGACGCACAGGGGCATCTTCATCCTGCCCGCCATCTCTATTCCTCGCGCCTGCAGCACAGCTGCGCCGCAGAAGGACATCTCAAGACATTCGTCCCAGCAGATCCGATCAAGCTTTGTCGCGCTTGGCACCACTCGCGGGTCGGCGGAGTAGATACCGTCCACGTCCGTGTATATGCGGCACTCGGATGCCCCGAGGGCGGCGGCCAGGGCGATGGCCGAAAGGTCCGACCCGCCGCGCCCCAGGGTGATCGTCTCTCCGTCCCTGGTTGCGGCCTGAAAGCCCGATACGACCGCCACGTTGCCGAAGGCAGTTGCGGCCTCCACTCGCTCCGGGTTGACCGACAGGATCCTGCCCTCTCCCCATGCGCCCTCGGCGAGGAATCCCGCCTCGTCGCCGCTGAAGGAGCGTGCCGGGCACCCCTCGGCAGTGAGGGCCATGGCCAGAAGTGCCGAGGACTGCTGTTCGCCTGTGGCCAGAAGCTTGTCCAGCTCCCTGCGGTCGGTCCTGAGGGGCGCGGCTGCCCTGGCAAGCTCTATCAGCTCATCCGTGGCGCCGCCCATCGCGGAGACCACGACAGCGGTCTTGCGCCCGGCACGTGCAAACGACGCCGTCCTCCGCGCCGCCGCGCGAATCTTCTCTGGATTCGACACCGATGTGCCGCCGAACTTGAGCACTATGCCCTCTCCCTCTTTCCACACACTGAACGCCTCCCCGGATGTACAAAAAAAGCCGGGAGTCTTCGTATATGAAGACCCCCGGCTGAAGCTTTCGCGCGCACGTGAGACTAAGCGCCGACCGCCTCAGGAGGGCCACCGCTAGTCATCGTCATCGCAAATGCGAATGATGCTACTGAAATTTTCAGCTTCGCATTGGTCATAGTGCGGGAACCTCCTTTCAAAGCGGAAAATTCGTTTCTCAGAGATATTATCCCCGAGAGGAGGAATTGTCAACCCCTTGAGCACGGAAAATTTTGTTCTTCAATCGCATCCGCGACGCCGAGGAGACGGGATCATGGCAGAATAAGGGTAAACACAAAAAATTGCTTGAATATATTATTATGTGTTGTATTATTGATCTGGAGGTGTGATCAGCAGTAGTGCCGTGCCAAGGCATTGATGAAAGGGGGATACCATGATGAAAAGCGGATTGACGCCACGAAGAAGGGGTTTAGCGGGGTTGGTTGCGTTCCTTTGTGTCCTCGCCTGGGCGGCGGTTTTTCTGGGAGGCTGTTTTTGTTACGACGATGACGATGACTTTGAGGTGTCCGTATCGACTAATAACTCAAGCGGCTCCGGGGCAAGCAGCGTTATCGAGCTGTATTACGACGAGGACGACGATGGTTCCTCCTCCCGGCCGCTAGCGTCAAGCTCCTCTGTGATGGAATACCGAAGGTCGGAGTTGAACCCTGGCGAGGCGCAGGTGTATATGACCGTCAAGACCAGCAAGTGGGGGGACGGGATGCCCGCAAGGGTTGTCTCCGGAGGTACGGTCTTGGCAAAGGCCGTGTTCGCCCCCGATAGACCCTCCGGCGCGCGCAAGGGGGATTGGTACCACGCGTGGCTCTCCGTCACATGGGATGGAGCAGAACTGAAGATGGACTACGGAAGACCCAACCGTGCGGCATCGACAGGCGCGGCGTCGGATGTCTACCAGTTCAGCCATGTCGCGGGGATGGATTTCGACAGCCGGGGCAACTGCTACACCGTGCTGGTAAAGCCTCCTCAGGTGCAGAAGCACTCACCGAGCGGAGCTCTGATAAAAAAATGGGGTGGCGCCGGGAGCGGCGACGGTGAGTTCAAAAAACCCATGGGGATAGCCGTTGACCGGGACAGGGGCGTTGTCTACGTGGGCGATTCGGACAACTCGCGGATTCAGGCCTTCGACACCGACGGCGTGTTCCTGAGGAAGTGGGGGGAGCCGGGGGCCGGCTCAATGCAGTTCAACAAGCCGCTCGATCTGGCATGGAGCTCCGCCGACGGAAGCCTCTTCGTTTCGGACTGCAACCCGTTCTCCGTGCAGACCAATCATCGGGTGCTTCAGTACTTCTTTGAATCGTCAGGGGAGGTACGGGAGGAGATAGTCTACGATATGCGGGGGCTGGCGGGTGTGGATCGCCCGACAGGTGTGGCGGTGGCCCCGGACGGAAGGCATTTTTACGTAGCGGAGCTTGCACAGGGCGGCAGGGTTCTGAAAATATCCACCGGCAGGAGCCCCGCACTTGTCGCGAGCTATCCCCAGATGGTAATAGACGAAAAGATACCTGCGAAGCTGCTGATGGCTGCCGCGTCAGGCTCGGGGAGAATCAGAGCCGCGGGAGAGAGGCTCTATGTGACCTATTTCAACAACCCAAACGGCGACGGATGGAAGAACGAGATAGTCTGTTACGTCGACAATGGCGGGGATTTCGCCCGCGCAGAGGGCTTCGTATCACCCACACGAGATGGTGACGGATGGCTGGATGGCTGGAAGGGGCCGATCGCCGACGCGCCGTCGAAGGTCCCAGCTGGAAGGATGCTGATCCCGTCAGCTCTGGCGGTCTCCCCTGACGGCAGGCTGTTCGTGGGCGATACATCGAATATGAGGATAAATATTGTGAATGGGGATACGGGCGCAGTGGAGGATTCGTTCGAGGCCGAGCCCGGGCCGGCACCTCGCCCGGAGCCGGAGCCGACACCGGAGCCTGGCCCAGAACCCGATCCGGATCCTGAACCCACTCCCAGGCCACCGAGGCCGCCTGTAGACAGTAGCTCTTCCAACTGCTCAGTCATCGTCGGTCGGAATGGCGCGTCCGCAGTCATGCTGTTGCTTCCTCTGCTGATACTGCTGAGGAGGTAGGCTTACTCATACCATGCGCCCGATTCTCTGCGTGATGCCGATAGGAGGGGGCGTGACCCTCTGGTCGTTCGGCCTGTTGGTGTGGACAGGGATAGCCCTGGCTTCGTTGCTCTACTGGTTCAGGTACGGGCACGACGCCAGAGCTGTCCCCTCACTGATAGTTGGGTGCGCGGCGGTCGGGTGCGGATTTCTGCTCTCCCACTGGTTGAGGGTGTTCTGCAGGCACGGGGCACGGGCCTTTCTGACGCTGGATATGGGCGTATGGATTCCTTCCGGCGGCTTTTCGGTGATGCCTGCACTGTTCATCGGAGGGGTTCTGCTTGTTCTGGCGTTTCGCGCCCTCAACATCCCCGTTCTTCAGACTATGGACAGGCTGGCCCCGTATCTTGCCCTGGCTCACGCTGTTACACGCATCGGCTGCTTTATGGCGGGCTGCTGCTACGGCAGGCCGTCACCCGAGGGGTGGGGGGTGGACTTCCCGCCCGGGAGTCACGCCGCGCTTCACTACGGCGGAGTCCCCGTGTGGCCGGTGCAGCTTATGGAGGCCGCCTGTCTGTTCGCGCTTTATCTGCTTCTGTCGCTACTGCCCGAGAGGCACAGGCTGATCGGCTACTGCGCCGGTTACGGCGCGGCGCGGTTCGTACTGGAGTTCTTCAGGGGCGATATTCGAGGCCGGGTCGGTGTGCTTGGACTATCGCAGCCTCAGGCCTTCGCCCTGCTGATGGTGATTGCCGCTCTTGCCCTTCTCGCCTCCCGGCATGCTCAAGGTCTCCGGGAAAGTACGTCTCGTTGATATGCGGCGATGGTCGAGATAGAGAGGGTGGAGGCCCTGGGCGTGGTCGAGACCATCTCCGCGCAGGGACCTGATCTCCTATGTGATGTAGGGGGGTTTCTGCGCAGTATCTACTTGTACACGTCTCCGAATTCTGATCGCCTTAGGCGCCCTCCTCTCCAGAAGAGCCTTCGCTGTCTTCGGCGGCTTCGGGACCGCAGGGTATTTCGGGTATTTTAACGTGGAAAGTGTTCAGCGACAGCACGGTCTTTCCGTTTGTTCTTTCTATTGTCGGGTTTTTTATCATCTGGCTTGGAATACACTGGCAGAGGAAAGAAAAACAGATT